>NZ_BAAKJE010000272.1:0-49296 GCF_059704565.1 Massilia sp. NBRC 108631 | reverse complement strand
TCCACCGGCCGAAGCTGAAATGAACTACTATCGTCAACTATCGAGTCAAGCCATCCCGGCATGACTCAAACCGAGGCGCCTCTCAATATCCCGGTCCGGTTCACCTGCAGCACTTTAAAAGGTCCAACACTTCACGCTTTCAGACGCCTGCCAACAGCAGGCGTTTTTTTTTGGACTGCCACCAGCCGGTACTGCTTCCGACGGCAAGCCTCCCCGAAACGCCCGCCACGCAGATTGTGCAAATGCCAGTAGCTGTTCCGAATCAGCTGGTACATCTCAAGTCGCTCCGACTTAGACAACGGGTCAAATGGAAATAGCTCTAATTGCGCCGGCGGCGTGGAACCCATCGAGCGATTCCGAAACACCTTCTGACACTCATCGGGCGTGCACGATGCCCCGACCTCGCGCGGCATGCAGATCAACAACTCGGCCGCAGTGCTGCAGGCGGCGGTCGAAGGCCATGGCGTGGCGATGGCGCGCAGCGTGATGGCGCACGACGACATCGCCTCGGGGCGGCTGGTGCGACTGTGCGGCGATATCACGTTCGAGTCGCCGCTGGCCTATTACATCGTGTACCGCCCCGAGTCGGCTGGCTTGCCGCGGCTGGTGACATTCCGGGGCTGGCTGTTGGAGGAAGCCGCGAGGTAGCGACATACATGGCATGCCTTGCGCGTCGATGCGCAGGGCATGCCGGCCGATCCAGTTTAACTCAGCGAGATTCGGGCTCGATCAGGACACGGCCGGCGACGCCCGCCTGTTCGCCCGCCCTGCCTTCGACCGGTACGCTTCGGCTACGTCGGACCAGCCTGGCTGCGGTACGCCGCCTCCGTGGCGTTGCTCCGTGCCGCACTGCTCTACAATTCACCATCGAAGCAACTCATTGAGGCTGGCATGTGGGCGAAGATCTGGACAACCGTCGAACAGGAGTTCTCCGACCTGGGTGACGTCTCCGACATCACCCGCGTCTGCATCCGCCTGACGGTGGCGGTGGCGCTCGGCGCGATACTGGGCTACGAGCGCGAGTCTGTCGGCGCATCCGCCGGGCTGCGCACCCATATGCTTGTGTCGCTCGGATCGGCGCTGTTCGTGCTGGTTCCCCTGCAGGCCGGGATGGCAATAACGGACGTGTCGCGGGTACTGCAAGGGGTGACGGCCGGCATCGGCTTCATCGGCGCCGGCGCCATCCTCAAGCAAGAGAACGAAAACCAGATCACGGGACTGACAACCGCAGCCGGCCTGTGGCTGACGGCGGCCGTCGGTGTGGCGGCCGGCATGGGCCGCGAGGCGACCGCAGTCCTGAGCGCCCTGTTCGCGCTGGCGATCCTGTCCATGCTGCGTCATGGGCGGGCGGGGAAGAACAAGCCTGCCGACCACTGCGAGAAGCAGGACGATACGGTGCCCAAGTGAGTCCTCCGGCCGCCCTGCTCCGCGCCGTCAAGCTTGAAACCGGCCATGTCCGCTTATAATTTTTGAGCATCAGCCGATTTCACTTTGCGGCCGCGCGCATTTCGTTTAGCATCGTCCGCGATGAAAATTACGCCCGCCATACCTGCCCGCCTTGATGTGATCGATGCCCTGCGGGGCTTCGCCATCGTTTCTATCATGCTCGTGCATAACGTCGAGCATTTCGACCTGATCTACCGGCCGCCAGGCCTGACGGAATGGCTGAAGTCACTGGATTCGGCGGTCTGGGACTCCATCTTCTTCCTTTTTGGCGGCAAATCGTACGCCATTTTCTCGCTGCTGTTCGGCGTCACCTTCTTCATCCAGCTGCATGCCCGGCAACAGCGCGGCGAGGACTTCCGGACACGCTTCGCCTGGCGCCTGATGCTGCTGTTCGGGTTTGGCCTGCTCAATTCACTGTTCTACCAGGGCGATATTCTCGCCTTTTACGCCACCGTCGGGCTGCTGCTGATTCCCGTTGCGCGATTGGCCAACAAGACCGTCTTCCTGATCGCGCTGGTGCTGATGCTGCAGCCGATGGAGTGGCTGGCGTTGATCAACGCGCTGCAGCATCCCGAACTCAAGCTGGCAGACCCGGCTTCCTGGGCCTATTTCAGCAGGGGTGCCGCCTACCTTCGCGGCGACTCGCTCCTTGCCACCTTGTACGGCAATTTCACCAACGGCAGGATGGCGGCGCTGCTGTGGAGCTGGGAAAACGGGCGCATGTTCCAGATGCCGGCGCTGTTCATGTTGGGCATGCTGGCCGGACGCTTGTCGCTGTTTGTGCCCTCGCCCGAAAGCAGGCGTTTCTGGACCAGGACCCTGCTGGCGGCATCGCTGCTGTTCCTTCCCTTGTTCTTCCTGAAGTCCGAACTGCGCGGCCTGGTCTCCGGCGAGGCAGTGCGCGAGCCGCTATCGGTCATGCTTGCCACCTGGTCGAACCTCGCTTTCATGCTCGTACTGGTGTCGGGCTTCGTGCTGCTGTTTCAGGGCGGCACCCGGGAGCGCCTCGTGAGCATCTTCGCGCCGCTGGGCCGCATGAGCCTTACCAGTTACTTCACGCAGTCAGTGGCGGGATCGTTCATCTACTACGGCTATGGCCTGGGCCTGTACAAGGTCACCGGCGCAAGCCAGTCGCTGCTGATCGGGCTTGGCCTGGCACTGCTGCAAGGCTGGTTCAGCGTCTGGTGGCTGCGCAGGCATAAACAAGGGCCGCTGGAAGCGCTGTGGCACCGCGCCACCTGGGCCGGCCGCAGCACCGGTGGCGGCCTCAAGGCCGTGCAGAATTAGTCGACGGTCCTGGTCAGCTCCATCTTGAACGGCGCCGCCGGCAGGTCGTCCGTGCTGTATAGGTTCACATAGGGCGCATCGGCCCAGGCATAGCGCACATGGGTCGTGCCTGGCTGGTTGGCCCCTTTCAGTACGACAGTGTCGCCTTGCGCCACCGCCAGCGCGTACCGGCAAGCTTTGCCGGTACAGGTTTCGAAGCCGATCGCATGCCCGGCGCTGTAGGTGCGCAAGCCGCCGCCGGTGTTCCTGAACTTGACCAACAGGTCGTCGCCGGACCGCGTAACGCCGGTTGCTTCCGGCCCACCGGGCGCAATCGCTTCACCGTAGGCCAGTGCGCGGGCCGCCAGCGCCAGCCGCTCGCCGACCACGGCTTTCTGCGGTGGATGAATGTCGGTGCGGTCGCCCACGTCGATGGAGACCGCCAAGCCGGCACGCCGGTCGTTGCGGACGGTCATGGCCTGGGCCTCGCGCAAGCGTGCCCAGTTCGACTCCCCCGGCTGTGCCGCCACGCCGCCGAACGACGACAACTGCACCACGAGAAATGGTAGCTCCGGCTGGGCAAAGGTCTTGCGCCAGTCGGCAATCAGCAACGGCAACAAAGTCTCGTACTCGCTGGGCTGCCCTGCGTTGGACTCGCCCTGGTACCACGCGGCCAGCTTGAACTTGTAGCCGGCCAGCGGCGCGATCATCGCGTTGTGCAGGGTTGACAAACTGGTCGGGATGTCCCACGGCGAAGGCGGGATCGACAAGCCCTTCGCGCGCATGCCAAGCTGGTACTTCCATGCCGCTGGCAAGGCAATCAAGTTCCCGTCACCCGTCCTGATGGCGCGGTTCTCCGGTCCACCTGTCAGCCCGCCTCCGCTGGCGCCGCCCAGAACCCGGACCGCGATCACATTGCGGCCCGCTTTGAACACCCCTGCCGGCACGGCGTAGTCGCGCCACACCCACGCCGTGCTGCCGCCGCCAACGCGCACGCCGTTAACCCAGGTGCTGTCATAAGTATCGATGGGGCCGAGCTGAATCGCGTTGGCAGCTTTCGCCTGTGCCTCGTCAAGCGTGACGGTGGTGCGGAACCACGCGGCGCCGTCGAAGCCTGCCAGCGCGGGAACGCCGGCATCCTTCCACGATCCCCTCGGCGTCAGGCTGGGCCATGCCGAATCGTCGAAGCCGGGCGAGCTCCAGGTGCGCTGCGCCTTCGCTTGCGGGTCGTGCGCTTCCCACCACTGCTCGTGCCGGCGCGCTTCGTCGGCCATCGCCTTGACGGGATTGCTGGCCATATCGGCCAGCGCAGCCAGCTGCCTGGCATAGGCCGGCAATGTCTTCAGCGACGACGGCCCAATCCAGCCCTGTATGGTGGTGCCGCCCCAGGTTGCCCCGATGAAGCCGACCGGCACCTTCTGGCTCTGTTGCAGGCTGCGTGCCATGTAGTAGCACACCGCAGAGGCTTCGCCCACACTCTTCGACGTGACCACCTTCCATTCCGCCGGCCGTTTCAGGTCATCTTGGCGGGCGGGCTCGCTGGCCATGTGAATGTTCAGGAAGCGCAATTCGGAATTGGCGGGAAAATCAGACCATGCGCCGGTGGAGAGCCGTACCGGGAACGCCATGTTCGACTGTCCGCCGCACAGATAGACGTCGCCGATCATGATGTCCTTGAGCGTCGTTGCGCCGCTGCCGTCGCTTACTGCCAGCGCATGGGGGCCGCCGGCCGTCATCGCAGGCAAGGCCACGCGCCACCGGCCATCCGTCCCGGCGTTGGCCTCGGCAGCCGTGCCGCCCAGGTTCACCATGACGCGCCGCCCGGGCGCCGCAGTGCCCCATACGGTCAAGGGCTCGCCCCGCTGCAGTACGGCGTGATCGCTGAAAACGGCTGCGAAGGCGGGCGCCGCTGCCTGCGCCCGCGCCGCCGGCCAGGGCGACGAGGCAATCAGGATGACGGCCAGGCCGGCCAGGCGGGTGCGGAAGTGTTCATTCATACGGGTATAGGATGGGTGGTGTCGGTAGTGTGAAGTTTGGCGTTATTTCGCTCCGTGGAACAGCCCACCACCATCACTAAAACCGCCAAGGTGCGTTATATTTTTTGCTCGATGGCCTTGGAAAATCCGATTGCAACGCGCGTACAATGTATCTTGAGTGAATACTGGGGGGTCAAGATGCTTCGCCTGTTGCTCTGGGTGGGTTTGCTATGCTGGGCCACCGCCGTGAACGCGGGCATCACGGTGACCTGCGTCACGGAGGAAAACCGGCCCGTCAATTTTCTGGAAAACGGCAGGGTCACCGGCTTCAGCACCGAGGTCGTCGAGGCGGTCCTCAAGGAAATCGATGTGCAGGCCAGCATCCAGATCATGCCGTGGGCGCGCGCCTACGCGACCGCGCTGCACAGCGAGAACGTGCTGATCTTCTCCATCATGCGAACCGCCGAGCGGGAGCATCTGTTCAAGTGGGTCGGCGTGGTCTCGCCGCCCGACAGCTCCTATCTGTTCGCCCTGCGCGAACGCAAGCTTAAGCTGGACAATCTCGGCGACGCGCGCAACTACAAGATCGGCACCATCAACAGCGACGCGCGCGAGCAGTATCTGGAATCCAGGGGCTTCGTCAAGGGCCGTCATTTGCACGGCAATGCCTTGCCGAGGACAACCTACGAAAAGCTGAAGCTGGGGCGCGTCGACTTGTGGGCCATGAGCGAGATGGTCGCGACCGACATTGTGCGGCGTGACGGCGGCGATCCGTCGCAGGTGCTGGCGCGCGTGCTGCACCTCGCCGACCTGGGAAGCGGCGGCAGCTACATGGCGTTCGGCACGAAGACCGATGACCTGCTGGTGGAGCGCTTCCGCAGGGGGCTGGAAACCGTCAAGGCCAACGGTACCTTCGCGGCCCTGCAGAAGAAGTGGTTCTAGCCGCAGGGCCGTGGCGCCTTAGTGCCCGTGATGGCCATTGCCGCCCGACGGTTTGCGCACTGTAACTTCGACGTCCGGCTTTTTCACCAGCGGCATGGACTGCCCGCCGGCGCTGGCGCTGCGCTGCGGCGCGGGCAGCTCGCCGGTCCATTCGTAGGCTACCGTGCCGGCCGGGTGCTTGTACCAGCCCGGATCGGAATAGTCGCCGCGCTTCTGGTCCTTGCGTACCTTCAGCACGGTGAACATGCCGCCCATCTCCACGCCGCCGAACGGGCCTTCGCCCGTCATCATCGGCAGCGTATTTTCCGGCAGCGGCATTTCCATGCCGCCCATGGAGCCGCCCTTCTCACCCATGACCATGTAGCCCGGCACGATCTTGTTGATCTTCTCTGCCACGCCGCGATGGTCGACACCGATCAGGTTGGGCACGCCGTGCCCCATGGCGTTCATGGTGTGGTGCGACTTGTGGCAGTGCAGCGCCCAGTCACCCAGGTCGGTGGCAACGAACTCGATGGCGCGCATCTGGCCCACGGCGATGTCGGTCGTGACCTCCGGCCAGCGCGACGCCGGCGGGGTCCAGCCGCCGTCGGTGCCGGTGACGACAAATTCGTGACCGTGCATGTGGATCGGATGGTTGGTCATGGTCAGGTTGCCGACCCGGATGCGCACCTTGTCGTTCTGCCGCACGTGCAGAGAATCGATGCCCGGGAACACCCGGCTATTGAAGGTCCACAGGTTGAAATCGAGCATGGTGTTGGTCTTCGGCGTGTAGCTGCCCGGCTCGACGTCGTAGGCGCTCAGCAGGAATACGAAGTCTCGGTCCACCGCGTGCAAGGAGGGATCTTTCGGGTGGGTTACCCAGAAACCCATCATGCCCATGGCCATTTGCGTCATTTCGTCTGCATGCGGGTGGTACATGAAAGTGCCGGGACGCTTGGCCACGAACTCGTAGACGAAGGTCTTGCCGGGCGCGATGCCGGGCTGTGTCAGGCCGGTCACGCCGTCCATGCCGTTCGGCAGGCGCTGGCCGTGCCAGTGCACGCTGGTCTGCTCGGGCAGCTTGTTGGTGACAAAAATGCGTACACGGTCGCCCTCCACCACTTCGATGGTCGGGCCGGGCGACTGGCCGTTATAGCCCCACAGGTTTGCCTTCATGCCAGGCGCCAGCTCGCGCACCACCGGTTCGGCCACCAGGTGGAATTCCTTGACGCCGTTGTTCATGCGCCATGGCAGCGACCATCCGTTCAACGTGACTACCGGATTGAAGGGGCGGCCGTTGGGCGGTGGCGGCGGCACCACCGTTCTGGGGCTGTCCATCAGCATGGCTTCGGGCAGGGTCGCGGCCCCGGCTTTGCTGACGGCGGCAGCGCTGACGGCGACCGCGCCGGCGCCCTTGAAAAAGTCTCGGCGTGAAAACATGCTTAATTCCTCGGTTCGTTATTGCCGCCACCGTTGATGGCGGAGTGGAGCTCGCTCTCGGCGATCCAGAAGTCGCGCTGGCTGTCGATGGCGGCGTTGACGCTGGCCAGTTGCTCGCGCGAGTCGGCCAGCAGTTCGAATACGCTGGCCAGCATGCCGTTGTAGCGCAGCATGACTTCATCGGAAATCTGCTTGCGCAGCGGTACCACGTCGTCGCGGTAGTGGCGCGCGATGTCGTAGGTGGTGCGATAGGCCGAGTAGGCCTCGCGCACTTCGGAGCGCGCCCGCACCGCGGTGTCCGCCGTGCGGTGTACCGCCTGCATGTACAGCGCTTCGGCGCGTGCCACGTTGGCCCCGCCCCAGTCGAACAGCGGCAATTCCAGCGAGATCTCGTAGCCGTTCTCGCGCGGCGCGCCGGTGCTGCTCTTGTTTGTATAGCCTGCGTCGAAGACATTGAAAAAGCGGCTGGCCTTGGTCAGCCCGAGCGCGGAAGCAGTGGCATCCACGTCGCGCCGCGCCGCCAGCACGTCGAGCCGCTGCGACAGCGCGCGCGCCTCGGCATTGCCGGGTTCCTGCGGCTGCGCCGGCAAGTCCGGCAAGCGGTCGGGCAGACTGAAGTTCTGCTGCTCACCCCACAGGCCCAGCAGCCGGATCAGCTTCTCTCGGCTGGCCGCCGCTGCGTGGCGGGTGCGCGCCAGCTGCGTCATCGCGTCCTGATGGAAGGCGCGCTCGCGGGCCTGGTCCAGCTTGCTCCAGTTGCCAACCTTGGCCATATTCGCCGCCAGCATGGCGGACGCCTCGGCGGCGCCGCGCACTTGCTCGGCAAACGCTGCCGACTGCGCGGCTGCCACCGCCATGTAGTAGGCGCGGCGGGTGTCAGCCGCCAGCCGCACCGCCTGCAATGCCGCTTGCAGCTTGGCCTGCTCGAATCGGCCTTGTTCAATACGGTGCCGCGCCGGCAAGGTCAGCAGCCCGGCCAGGTCGAAGCTTATGCTGCGTTCGATCTCCTTGTCGTTGCCGCCCCGCACCCGGCTAAAGCCGAAGCTGGGGTTGCGCAGGCGGCCGGCCTGCACGAACTCGGCTTCAGACAGGCCCAGTTCGGCCAATGAGGCTTTCAGCGCAGGGCTGTTCAACAAGGCAATCTGCACCGCCGTGTCCGCACTGAGCGGCTGGGACAGCAGCGACTGCACCTGTGCATTGCCGGCGCCATCTTCCTGCGCGGTTTGCTTGGTAAAGGCAGCAGGCTGGCCGATGCGCTCCCGGGTCAGGCGCGAGACGTCATTGAGTCCGCCATCCGGCGACAGGCTGGCGCAGCCTGCCAGCAATACGGCCGACATCGCCGCCGCCATGCGGCCCAGCGCGGGCGTGGGTAAGTTCTGCATGTTAGTGGCCTTTCTTGTGCATGTCGTGGCCCTCGTGGACCTTGTTCTTCCTTTGGTGCTGATGGCCGTCATGGTCCTTCTGTTCCTTATGTCCCTGGTGCGGGTCCTGGTGGCCCTGGTGCGGATCGGCAGCCGGTTGCCGGGCCGGCTCCGTGCCGTGGCCTGCATGACCGCCATGACCGCCGT
This sequence comes from Massilia sp. NBRC 108631, assembly GCF_059704565.1. Classification (NCBI taxonomy): domain Bacteria; kingdom Pseudomonadati; phylum Pseudomonadota; class Betaproteobacteria; order Burkholderiales; family Oxalobacteraceae; genus Massilia; species Massilia sp. NBRC 108631. Next base: position 40,679 of record NZ_BAAKJE010000272.1, on the reverse strand, counting down.
GGCCCGAGCCGCCGGTGACGTCGCGGTTGGCCTGGATCCACACCTTGTCGGGCGTGGCGGCAGGGTCAGGGGTTGGCTGGCTGGTAAAGATGGACCGGTATTGCAGAGCAGGCACGGCGGCGTTGGCGTCCGTCACAGCCGCCGGCGGGCGGGCGACCTGTGCGTGCACCAGCAACGGCGCGCCAACGGCTGCCAGTAGCAGCAAGCTGAAGCGATTCATGATGTTCTTTCTAAAGGGGAATGAAGGCCCGCCGCCGCAGCGCCGGGCAAGGCGGGCCGCAGCCCGCGCCTATATCGATGCTTAGGCGTTGTGGCGCGGCGGACGCTTGGGCGTTGCCGGAACGTGGGCAATCATCGCAGGCTCGGCTGCGGATGGCGCGACCGTGGAGAAGGCAGCGGGGAAAACCGGGGAAGGCATGGCCGGCGGCGCGGACGCGCCCGTGCAGCAACTTGCGCACTGGCTACACTTGCCATGGCTTTCCGCAGCATCGCCGCCATCGTGGCCGGCGCAGTCATGGCCGCCGTTTGCCGGAACGGCGGCGGCCACGCCGGCCATGTCCGCACAGTGCTGGCTGGCGGCCATGGCGTGGTGCGCGGCGGGCGGCGCTTGCCTACCATGGCTTTCCATGCCTGTGCCAGCCGTGCCGGCGCATGGGATACCGGCGAACGCGTTCCCCTGCAGCGGCATTGCTGCTATCAACATCCACAACAGGAAACGGAAAAGTATACGCATGAGTGTGCAAATGGTACAGCAGCCGGCCAAACCATGGCAAGTCGAGTAAGGGAAGCATACGCTACACCTTCCCATTGCGGGAAGGTCAAGCACTTTTCCGCCTATTCGGCCGTCCGTCTTCACAGGCGCAGCCGGATCTGCTTTTCGATCTCGAGCAGCGCGAACAGCACCACGCCGGTGCCGGCCACCAGCAAGCCGTCCAGCCAGGGCACCGGGCGGGTCGCGAACCACGCCTGCATGGGCGGCAAATAGGTCACGGCGAACTGGGCAGCCGTCACCATGGCGATGGTCGCCCACACCGCCCTGGTGCCGCGCAGGCCCTTCCACGTCAGCGAAGTGCCGTAGATGTTGCGGATGAAGAACAGGTGGAAGACCTCCATCACCACCAGCGTATTGAGCGCCATGGTGCGCGCCAGTTCGATCGGATAGCCCTTGGCCAGCGCGTAGTTGAGTATGCCCGACACTCCACCCACGAACAGCAGCGACACCAGGACGATGTGCCAGGCCAGCGCCGGTCCGATCAGCGCCTCGCTGCGGGCGCGCGGAGGACGTACCATGGTGTTGTCCTCGGTCGGCTCGAACGCCAGCGCGACCCCCAGCGTGGACGCCGTCACCAGGTTGACCCACAGGATCTGCACCGGCGTGACCGGCAGCACCGTGCCGAACAGCAGGGCAGCCACGATGGTGGCGGCCTCGCCTGCGTTGGTCGGCAAGGTCCAGCTAATAACCTTCTTGAGGTTGTCATAGACCGTCCTGCCCTCGCGGACCGCCGCCACGATGGTGGCGAAATTGTCGTCGGCCAGCACCAGCAGCGCCGCCTCCTTGGCCGCCTCGCTACCCTTGCGCCCCATCGCGATACCGGCGTCGGCACGCTTGAGTGCGGGAGCGTCGTTGACGCCGTCGCCCGTCATGGCCACCGTCATGCCTTGCGCCTGCAGCGCCATCACCAGGCGCAGTTTGTGCTCCGGGCTGGTGCGCGCAAATACATTGCACGATGCGGCCGCGCCGCGCAGGGCCATGTCGTCCATGCCGTCCAGGTCGGCGCCGGTCAGCACCTGGCCGGCACCGGCCAGCCCGACTTGCCGGCCGATGGCCGCAGCGGTGCTGGCGTGGTCGCCGGTAATCATCTTGACGGCGATGCCGGCCGCATGGCACTGTGCTATCGCGTTCACCGCTTCGAGGCGCGGCGGATCGACCATGCCCACCATTCCGAGCAGCGTCAGCGGCCCTTCAACCGTGCTGTGTTCCAGCACTGCAGTGGCACCGGGAGCGGGCAGCGCGGCGAAGGCAAGCAGCCGCTGGCCACGGCCCGCCAGCGACTCGGCCTGCCGCTCCCAATAGCCACGGTCCAGCGCCGCGGTGGCGCCGCCTTCGGCGCGCTGGCTGCGGCACATGGCCAGTACCCGCTCGGGCGCTCCCTTCACATACACCACCGCATGGTGGAGATGGTCGTGGTGCAGCGTCGCCATGTAGCGGTGGCGGGCGTCGAAGGCGATGGCGTCGGTACGGCGCCAGAAGCGCCGCTCGCCGGATGCGTCTATGCCCATCTTGCCGCTGAACGCCAGCAGCGCTCCTTCCATCGGGTCGCCCTCGACCGACCAGGTGCCGGTGCGGTCGTGCAGCTCGGCGTCGTTGCACAATACCGCCGCCCTCGCCAGTTCCTCCAGCACGGCAAACTCGCCGGCGTCCACTTCGGTTTCATCCAGGTGCAGCGCGCCGGTCGGCGCATAGCCATCGCCCTGCAGCGTGAAGACGTGCCCGGCGGTGACGACCGCGCCCACCATCATCTCGTTGCGGGTCAGCGTGCCGGTTTTATCGGTGCAGATCACCGACACCGCGCCGATCGACTCGATGGCCGGCAAGCGGCGGACGATCGCCTTGCGCCGCGCCATGGCCTGCACGCCGGCCGCCAGGGTCACCGTCATCACGGCCGGCAGCCCTTCCGGGATCGCTGCCACCGACAGCCCAACCACCGCCATGAAGATCTCGCCGAACGGGTAACGCCCAACGAAATAGCCATACGCCAGCATCAAGCCCGCCAGCAGCAGGATCAGCGCGGTCAGCCAGCGCGACAGCACCGCCATCTGCCGGACCAGCGGCGTATCGGGTACGCCCACCTCGGTCAGCATGCCGCTGATACGGCCAATCTGCGTGCAGGCTCCGGTGGCCACCACCACGCCGTGCGCCTGTCCGGTGGCAACGATGGTGCCCGAGAACAGCATGTTGGCACGGTCGCCGAGCGCGGCACCGGCGGCCACCGGTGCGCAGTGCTTCGCTGCCGTGGCTGATTCGCCCGTCAGGATCGCCTCCTGGACCGAGACCGCATGAGCAGACAGCAGCCGCAAGTCGGCCGGCACCTTGTCGCCGGCCTCCACCAGCACGATGTCGCCCGGCACCAGCGATTCGGCCCCCACGGTGGCGCGCCGGCCCTCCCGCAGCACGGTGGCAGCCGGCGCCAGCATGTCGCGGATCGCGTCCATTGCCCGCTCGGTCTTGCCTTCCTGGGCCAGGCCGATGACGGCGTTGACCAGTACCACCGCCAGGATCACGGCGCTGTCGACCCAGTGCTGCAGCGCGCCCGTCACGGCCACGCATGCCAGCAGGACGTAAATCAGCGCGTTATTGAATTGGCGCAGGAAGGCCATCACCAGACTGGGCCTGGGCGGCGCCGGCATGCGGTTCGGCCCGGACAGCGCGGCTCGCCGCGTGCACTCCTCGCCGGCCAGGCCTTGCGCGCCGGTCTGCAGGCGCGCCAGGACCTCGGCCGCCGTCCAGGCGTGCCATGCATCGGCGGGAATCGGTGTCAGATGATTTTCCATGGTTAGGTCCGCCTTGAGCAGGCGCCATTATGGGGCGCCCCTATTGAAACTTCGTTGATCCAGATCAAAAATAACCGGGCGGTGAAGCCGCGCGGCTCGCAAGCTGCAAGTTGTGGGGTTCCTGCACAGGCCGCCGCACACGCTTGATTCGGCCTGGCGGCGTGCGTAGTATGGTGCACGTCAAACTGCTGGAGTTCGCCATGGAATCCGCATTGCCCGTCAATGAACTCAAGGTCGACCGGTGGCAGCGCAGCCGGCAGAAGGCTTTCAAGGAAGTGCCGGACGAAGGCCGCACCATCACCTATCTCGGCAAGAAGTTCCACGTCTATCCGGACACCTTCTGGCCCTTCCTCGACAGCCAGCCGCTGGTGCGCAATTTCCGCATCGAACCCGGTGAGAGCGTGCTCGATGTGGGCACCGGCTCCGGCGTCATCGCCATTTTCAGCTGTTACGCGCAGGCCGGGCGCGTCCTGGCGCTGGACATCAACCCGGCGGCGGTGCGCAGCGCCACCCACAACGCGCACGAACATGGCTTCGACGGCGTCATGGAAGTGCGCCGCTCCGACCTGTTCGACGAGGTGGGCGGCGAGCAGTTCGACGTCATTACCGCCAACCTGCCCTTCCGCAACAAGCCCGCGCACGACGTGGTGGCCCGTTCGCAGTGGGACACCGAGTTTCAAACCAATACCCGCTTCTTCCGTGAAGCCGGCAAGTATTTGAAGCCTGGCGGCCGGATCTACTTCTCGCATTCCAATTTCGGCGCCGTGGACGAGGTCAAGCGGCTGGCGGCGGAAGCCGGTTTTAGCATCGCGCTGCTGGCCAGCAGCGTGCCCGGCGAAGCCGAAGAGCGCCAGTTCTACGCCTTCCTGTTCCAGCGCGCCACGTCCGCCTAGCGGCGATGGACAGCCTGCTTGCCAGCGTCAACTCCCTGCGCGCCGTGCCCCACGCGCCCTGGCGCGCCAGCGTGCGCCGCGTGGCGGTCATTCTCACCAGTTCGCGCTCGGGCTCCACGCTGTTCAAGGCGGCCATGGCCAGCCACCCCGGCGTGGCAGCGCTGGACGGTGAAGCCGAGCCCTTCCTGGCGCTGAGCGGCAATGGCTTCGGCCAGGACGCGGCCTGCGCCAGCGACGCTATCGACCGCCTGGCACAGCCGGACAGACTGGCCGACAACATCTTCGATGGCCTGAGCATCGCCACCGCGCACATCGCCCCGCTGGGCGAGCTGCAGCAGCGCTGGAGCAGGCGTTTGCTGCTGCAATTTCCTGCCCTGTTCGGCACGCGGGACGCCTACGCGCGTCTGCAGCAGGCGCTGGCCGCATCGTTCGGCGCCGCCTGCGAGCAAGCCCCCGGCCAGGGCCGCGCCATCGCACAGCAGGACGTGGCCAGGGCCGTGCTGGCCGGCATATTCGGGGGCGAACACTGGCGCCTGGACTATTATGACGGCAAGATCGGCCCCGGCGAATGCCGTCCTTTCGCGGAGGCGGCCAAGATCGAGGAGCCGCCTTTCGTGCTGCCCGACCTGCGGCGCCGGCGCTGCACCGAGGACGATGCGGCCAGCAAGGTGCTACTGTTCAAGACGCCGTCCGATGCCTACCGCCCGGGCCTCTATCAGCAGCTGTTTCCCAACGCGGACGTGCGCCACATCCACCTGACGCGCGGCTACGCGCAGTGCGTCAACGGCCTGATGGACGGCTGGCTGTCGCCCACCGGCTTCTTTTCGCACGACATGGCGCGCGCCGGCGCCGAACTGGCCATCGAGGGTTACTCCAATTTCCGCGCCTTCGGGCGCCGCTGGTGGAAATTCGACCTGCCGCCGAACTGGCGCGCCTACGCGCGCAGCAGCCTGGAGCTGGTGTGCCTGAACCAGTGGCTGTCCTGCCACCGCCATATCCTGGACAGCGGCGTGGCCGCGCACCGCGTCGCGTTCGAAGACTTCCTGGCCGATCCCGCCGGCACGCTGGCGCGCGTGTACGGCTGGCTGGACCTGCCGCCGCCGCCGGACCTGTGCGGGCGCCAGCTGCCGGTGACCATGGCCACCGAAACACCGGCGCCCGGCCGCTGGCGCAAGCGCCGCTTGCTGCTGGAACCGCTGGCCCGCCTGCCCGACGTCGCGCGCACCATGCGCGAACTGGGCTACGGCGCCGAGCCGGAGGCGTGGCAATGAGCGGCGCGGCGGTACGGCGGCTGCTGGCGCCTTATCTGATGGGGCAGCGGCGCGACGGCCTGCGCCAGGTCGCCAAGCTGGACGAGCATCCCTGGACCATCATCGCCCCGCCCGAGCAACCGCCTGTCACCATTGCGGACAAGAACGAGCAGCTGCGCAGCATGGGTACCATCTACGCCCTGCTGGCCGAGCAAGTCCGGCTGGCCGTGCGCACCGGCGAGCTGCCGCTCAGCATCTGCGGCGACTGCGTCTCATCCATAGGCATGCTGGCGGGCTTGCAGCAGGCAGGATGCGAGCCGCAACGCATCCTGTGGCTGGACGCGCACGGCGACTTCCACACCTGGGCCACCACCCAGACGCAATATCTGGGCGGCATGCCGCTGGCCATGCTGGTGGGCCGGCCCGACCGGCGCAAGGAACAGCGCGACAGCATCGCCGCCATGCGCGCGCAGGTGGGCGCGCGCCCCTATCCCGAGGAGCGCATCGTGTTGTCCGACGCGCGCGACCTGGATCCCGGCGAAGACGAAGCCTTGCGCGCTTCCGCCATCGTGCACAGCGAATGGGACGATGTACTCACGCACTTGTCGTCCGGCGAAACCCTGTACCTGCATTTCGACACCGATGTGCTGGACGAGTCGCAGCGCATGCCCGCGCTGAAATACCATGTGCCCAACGGCCCTGGCCTGGAGCAGATGGCGGCCCTGTTCGAGCGCCTGCGCGGCTTTCCGCTGGTTGGCGTATCGGTCTCGTCCTGGCATGGAGAGCAGGACAGCGGCGGCCAGGCAGCGCGCGCCTGCCTGGACCTGCTGCGGGTGCTGCTGCCTTAGTCGCGCTGCGGCGCTCCCAGCGGGAACAGGTGCCGGAACTGCCGCGCCTCTTCCACCGCCCTGGCGAAGGACGGGCGGGCCAGCAGGCGGGCGCGGTAAGCCCTCAGCACCGGATAGCTGGCCGAAATGGGATGCGTCCAGTCGGCGTAGAACAGCGACGGCGCCGCAGCGCAGTCGGCCAGCGAGAACTCGGCGCCGGCGGCCCAGCCCTTGCCTGCGAGATGGCGCTCCAGCCAGGCGTAGGCCATTTCCAGTTTGCCGGCGGCGTAGGCCAGCGCTTCCTCCCGTTTGGCCGTTACACCTGTCAACGCACCGCCTACCGCATGCTGCATCGGTGTCATCACGTGCAGGTCGAAAAAGCGGTCCATAAAGCGCACGTCGAGCGCCGCCGTGGCGTCCGCAGGCAGCAGCCGCACCGGTCCGGGATGGACTATCTGCAGGTACTCGATGATGATGCTGCTCTCGGCCAGGTCGCGCTCGCCGTTCACCAGCAAGGGGAACTTGTTCAGCGGCCAGCGGCGCTGCCACTCGGCAGCGTGCTGCGGCGTATCCGGGCCCAGACAGCGGAATTCGAACGGCGTGCCGTTTTCGTACAGCGCGATCAGCACTTTCTGCGTGTACGAGGAAAACGGATGGCCGTACAGCGCAAGCTGCGTGCCGGTCCCGGCAGCCAGGCCGCCGTGCTCGCGCAGATAATTGTCCAGCTTGGCCAGGTGCTGTTTGCCGCCCTCGATGGCGCCGTATTTTTCCACCACCTCGTCGCGCGCCGCCTGGCTGTCATACAGCTGGCGCAAAGTGATCAGGGTGCCGCCGGCAGTCTCTTCAAGCACGATGCTGGCCTCGAACCAGACCCGGGCGCCGTCGCCGTGCTCGTACACCAGGCGTGACGGCGGCGTAATCTCCTTGAACACGGAACGATTGGGATAGCGGGCGCCATCCGGGCCCACCATGTCAAACGTCCAGGCGCCGCCGACCTGGAAGTCCATGGCCACGTTCTCATTGCGGAAACCATCCGGCCCCCACCATCTGTTCACGTGCTCGGGCACGGTCATGGCCTTCCATATCAATTCGCGTGGAAACGGCAGTTCCCGTTGCAGCACCAGTTCGCGTTCACTCGTTGCCATCGTCTCTTCCTTTCTCGTTTTGCAGGACATGCAGGTAGTCTTCCAGGCGGTCCAGGCGCGACTGCCACACCTTGCGCTGTTCGTCTATCCAGCCGGAAGCGCTGTTCAGGGGCGCCGCTTCCAGCCGGCACAAACGCCACTGGGCGCTCTTGCTGCGGCTGATCAGTTCGGCCCGCTCCAGCACCTTGAGATGCTTGGTTACCGCAGGCAGCGACATCTCGAACGGTTCGGCAAGTTCACCCACGGTGGCGGTGCCCCGGCTCAAGCGAGCCAGCATGGCGCGCCGGGCCGGGTGGGCCAGCGCGGTAAACACCGCATCCAATTGGCTTTCGTATTTAACCATTAGGTTAAATTAGCACGCTGCGCCAGCCGGGTCAATGGCGATTCAGGCAAAGTGTGGCGCTTGACATGATTCATGACACAAGATATGTTACCAAAAGTTGCTCTACGGGAAGTCCATGGTAACTGTCCCGAGCACATCGCAAGCCGCCTCACACAGGCGGCTTTTAATTGGCAAGTCAATATGACGGTTGTCATTTTTAACTTGAAACTGTTTCATGGGAGGTAGCATGCACCACATGCCATATCGAAGAAATCCATCCATCCAAGGGCTACCTCTCGCCCTTTCCTTGCTGCTGGCCGCTTGCGGCGGTGGCGGCGGCAGCGAAAGCAAAGTCAGCGGCGGCCCAACCTTGCTCAGCTCCAGCATCCAGGGCGGCAGTTCGGCCAGGGGCATGGCCGCAGCCGGCGCTGCGCAGGAAACGGCATTGACGCCGGTGGGCGCCAGCGCCACCTCGGCCGAACGCGGCGACCTGGCTGCCGCCGCCGCCATCGACGGCAGCGTCAGCACGCGCTGGGGCAGCGCCTTTTCGGACGAGCAATCGCTGACGCTGGATTTCGGCGCCTCCGTGCCCATCAACCGGGTCCGCATCGACTGGGAAAATGCGCACGCCACGCAGTACCTGCTGCAAACCTCGGAAGACGGCGCGAACTGGACCACCATCAAGGCGGTCGAAGGCAGTAGCGGCGGTTCCGAAGACTGGACCGCCCTCACCGGGCAAGGCCGCTACCTGCGCATGCAGGGCGTGAAGCGTTCCACCGGCTACGGCTATTCGATTTTCGAGATCCAGGCCTATTCGGGCGGCACGGTGGTGCAGCCTGAGCCGGCCCCGCAGCCCGATCCTGGAAGCGATCCCGGCCCGATCGACACATCCCGTCCCGGCGTCCTGCTCAAACCGGTTGCGGCGGCCTCGTCCCAGCCGGAAAACGGTGGCCTGGCTGCCGGCCAGGCGATCGACGGCAAGTTGGCCACGCGCTGGGCCAGCAAGGCCGAGAACGGCGCCTGGATCCAGTTCGACTTTGGCGCCAAAACCCGCGTCGGCTACATGAAGCTGCAATGGGAGAACGCCTACGGCAAGCAGTACGCGCTGCAAGCGTCGGACGACGGCCAGAACTGGTCGCAGGCGCGCTACGTCGGCAACGGCCAGGGCGGCACCGAAGAGTTCTTCAACCTCGGCATCCACGCCCGCTACGTTCGCCTGCAAGGCATCGCGCGCGCCACCAGCTACGGCTATTCGCTGTTCGAAGTGGAGTTCAAGTCGCCAGGCAGCGACAACACGCTGCCCACGTCCGTCACCTCGGCCCTGAAATTCCCGGCCAGCGGGTCCGGCTGGGCGCCCCTGCCGTCCGCCGCCGAACCGCTGGAAACGCTGCAGTTCACGCTGCCGGACGGCACCCTGGTCACCCGTTTCGGCGCACGCGGGCTGGCCCGCCACGGCCGCGAACGCGGCGAGGAATGGAACGAGATCGGCTACGGCCCGAACGAGACCGTGGATCCGGTCACCGGTATGCCGCGCGACAAAGGCCCGGGCAACTACCTGACCTTCGTGCCGCAGTACTTCAAGAACCGCACCTGGGGCGTGGAGGTGATCGACAACAGCCGCGTGGCCGGCGTGACCAAGCCTACCTTGACCGTGAACCAGTACACCACGGTGGACTTCCTCAAGGGTGGCGTGGCCTTCTTCCGCGCCATCGACCGGCCCGGCGTCACCGGCTACGGCTGGATGGCGCCCGGGCAGCTGATCAACGACAATATCGACATCTGCAAGCCGGTCGCCTACCCGGCAAACAACCGGCTGAGCAATGCAGACGGCATCAACGGCGGCTGCACCATCCAGGTGAAGAACTACCCGGGCATGAACGCGCTGGACGCCAACGGCTTCCCGAACGGCCAGAACATCCCTGCCCGGCCGCTGGTGGTGGGCGATGTGATCGAAGTGTCGCCCTCCATGTTCAGCACCGCCGAGTCCATGCAGGCCAAGGGCGACAGCGGCGGCGTGCGCTACTACTCCGCCGAGTGGATCTACGTGGTGGGCACCGGTTTGCGGCCATGGTACGGCGTGCAGCCGCGCCTGAACTCGGTGCCGCTGCCGGCCGAAACGCTGTCCGGCGGCGACGGCTCGGTGTCCTATAACTACTCGGACAACGGCCTGTTCATGTTCCAGCAGCCGCACAACAACATCGGCATGCAGAACGTGCAACGTTTCGTCGAAGGCCGCCGCCTGGTGCATACCAGCTTCACCACCGGCGATCACAACGAGCCCGGCAACGACCGCTACACGGCAGCCGTTGGCCTGCAAGGCCAGCGCTTCAACCAGTCCGCCTGCATCGGCTGCCACGTCAACAACGGCCGCAGCCCGGCGCCGTTTGCCGCCAACCAGCTGCTCGACACCATGTCGGTGCGGGTTGCCGCCACCAACGCTGCCGGCCAGCAGGTGCCGCATCCGCTGTACGGCGCGGCGGTGCAGATGCACGCCATCTCGGCCAGCGGCGCGCCGCAAAACTGGGGCACCGGGGTGCGCGTGGCGGGCTTTGAAACGCGCACCGCCAGGCTGGCGGATGGCAGCGCCGTGGAACTGCGCAAGCCGGTGCTGGGCTTCGAAGGGGCGGTGCCGGAAATGCACTCGCTGCGCGCGGCCCAGCCCATGATAGGCGCGGGCCTGCTGGAAGCGGTGCCCGAGGCGGACATCCTGTCGCGCGCCGGCAGCACGCCGGACGCCGACGGCGTCAAGGGCGTGCCGAACTGGGTGTTCGACCCGGAAACCGGCGCCGTGCGGCTGGGCCGCTTCGGCTGGAAGGCGTCCAAGGCCTCGCTGCGCCACCAGGCTGCCGCCGCGCTGCTGCAGGACATGGCTGTCACCTCGCCGGTCTACCCCAACCGCTCCTGCGCCACCGATCCTGCAGGCTGCGCCAAGGCCAGCCCGCAGAAGGGCATGACGGAAGCGGACCTGCAGTCCATTTCGCGCTACCTGGCGCTGGTGGCTGTGCCCGCACAGCGCAGCATGCCGAGCGGCTTCCCGAAAGGCGTGGCGCCGCTGGACGAACACCGTGTGGACGCGCAGCAGGTCAGCACCGGAGCCCGGCTGTTCCAGGCCATGCGTTGCGCCGCCTGCCACACGGTGGAGATGAAGACCGGCAGCGGCCACCTGTTCGCAGAACTGCGCAACCAGACCATCCGCCCCTACACCGACCTGCTGCTGCACGACATGGGCGAAGGCCTGGCGGACAAGGTGGTGGAAGGCCAGGCGAAGGGCCATATGTGGCGTACCGCGCCGCTGTGGGGCATAGGCTACACCGACAAAGTGCTGGGCAACGGCGGCCAGGCCGGCTACCTGCACGACGGCCGCGCCCGCACATTGACCGAAGCCGTCATGTGGCACGGCGGCGAAGCCAACGCCGCGCGCCAGCGCTTTGAAGGCTTGAGCAAAACCGACCGCGAAGCCCTGCTTGCATTCCTGAAGTCGTTGTAGCGCAGCGTTGGCGGCCCGGTGCGCGGTTGAGAAAGCCGCGCGCCGGGAATACACTGCAGCTTAGCCCGCGCCTCCAGGAACCGCCATGCACAATGTGCTCTACCACTTCCGCTTTGCCGACGGCCACACCGCTTCCTGCGCGGCCGACGCGGGTCCGGGCGCGGCCCCGGCCGATTTGCCCGCCTGGACCGCCCTCGAATTCCAGCAATGCGCCAATTGCCCGCTGCAGCCCGGCAGCACGCCGCATTGCCCGATGGCCGTAAGCTTCGTGCCGCTGGTGGCCATGGTTGGCGCGCTGCGCTCCTATGACAAGGTGGAAGTGCGCGTGGACATGCCCGAGCGCACGGTGAGCAAGGACACAACAGTGCAGCGCGGCATAGGCGCCTTGATGGGCCTGCTCTCCGCCAGCAGTGCCTGCCCGCGCGTGGACTTCCTGCGTCCCATGGCGCAGTTCCACCTGCCGTTTGCGTCCGAGGAGGAAACCATCTACCGCGCGACCTCCACCTACTTGCTGGCGCAGTACTTCATCGAACGCGAAGGCGGCATCCCGGACTGGGAACTGGACGGCCTGAAGGCCAGCTACCTGGCGCTGCAGACCGTCAACGCCGGCATGGCCGCACGGCTGAAGCATGCCATCACGGGGGACGGCGCCATCAACGCCTTCCTGCTGCTGGACTTGCTGGCCAAGGTGCTGCCCTTTTCCATCGACGAACAGCTGGATGAGATCAAGGGAAAATTCCGGCCAAGTGCCGCACGGGAGCCGCCGCTGGCCTAGCCGCGCTTGCGGCCGGCCTTGGGCGCCGCATCCTTCCGTCCGTCCCGCTGGCCTTGCAACATGCCGCGCAACTCGGCCACCAGGCCCGCTTGCCCGTCCGCCGCCGCGCGTGACCTGGCCAGCTCCAGTTCCATCTCCCGCATCTGGCCCAGCCTGGCCTCCTGTTCCCGCGCCAGGCGCTGGGCGTCATATGCCGCGACCCGCGCGTGCGCCAGCTCCGTGGCCGCCTTGGCTGCTTCCTGATTTGCGCGCGCCAGTTCCTCCTGCTTCAGCACCAGCGCCTGCTGTGCCTTGCGCAGCTCGGCCTGCACGTGCTCGCGCCGTTCCGTCAGGTGCTCCACTTGCTGTTCTGCCTTGTGGCGCGCCAGCGTTTCGGTTTGCAGCTGCGCGCGGGCCTGCGCATGGCCGGCGATTTCCGCGTTCAGCCGTGCGTGCAAGTCTGCCGCTTCGGCACGGGCTTGGGCCAATCCGTTGTCCAGGCGCGCGCGCTCTTCCTCGTGCTCTTGCGCCAGTGCAGCGATGCGGCCGTCCGCCTCCTCGTGCAGCCGGGCGGCCAGGCGCGCCACCAGGTCCTGCAAGGCGCCGCTGACCGAATTCTGGCGGGGCGCCCCGCCCTGCTCCTGTTCCAGTTCCTTCAAATACTTGTGTATCGTGGACTTCGAGCCGGTATTGCCCAGTGCGATGCGAACGGCATCGACCGAAGGGTATAGCGACTGCGCCACCAGGCTGTCGCGCGCGCGCTGCACATCGGCTTTATCGAGTCCGGTCCTGGCCATCCAGATTCTCCTGTAATGTATTACGTAATATGTAATTACGTAATACATTACAGCATACTTGGCCAGGAATCAAGTGCGGCGATCGTAGCGCTGCAAGCTTGCGCCCTGCATGCAGAACAGTGACTCGGCGGGGCCGAAGAAGATGTCCCGTTCCTCCTGGGTGCAGGTGGGCAGATACACACTCAGCACGCGCGGATCGTAGAAGCGGAAGTTCAGCTTGCGGCCCCGCTCGTCGTGCACCCAGAGGAGTTTCTTGAAATGCAGCCGCAACTGGCGGGTGGTGACGTGCGAGGGAGCGGAAACCAGGATGCCCCAATGTCCGTCGCCGCAGCGGCGCAGCATCTCGCGCGACTGCGCGGAGGCCGCCGCCAGATGGACCAGGTAGGGTGCGGCCGCGCGCAGGCGCGGCGTCAGCGGTTCCGCGAACAGGCAGTCATAGTCGAGCTTCCCGAACCGTATCATCGGCGCGATGGCCACGTCGCGCGCGCCATCGGCCAGCATGTGCACTTGCGGCGCATTGAGGCTGTCGCCGTGCGGCCAAAGTGCCGCAACCGCGGCATCCAGCTCAGGCAAGCGACCGGGGGCGGGTACAGGGGCCGCGACGATATCCGGCGCGGCGCTCATGCTGCGGCCCGGGAGTCCGCTGCCGCCGCTTCGCGCGCCGCCTTGGCCTTCTCGCAGACTTCGCAGAACGGCGTGCCGTCCTTGGCCGCCTCTTCCAGCGCCGCCGCCTGCACGTCCTGCGCCAGCGCCGCCGTTACTTCGGGTTCGGGCGGCGGCGCTTCAGTTGCTGCTGCCTTGCGCGGCGGCGGCAACGGCGGCGGCGGCGAGACGGCGGGACGCCTGGGGCGCTCTGCCAGCGCTGGCGGCGCCTCGGGGTCGCCAGCACCGGGGCTGACGGCCGGACGCTGCTCGCCCAGCAGCAGGAACAGGCGCCCCAGCATCACTTGCGAGGCGGCCTCGCGCCACACGTCGTCGTCGGAGCGCAGATTGTGCGCGCCCTGCTTCTCCATCAGCTCGCGCAGTTCGGCGGCAGCGCCGATCCGGCTGGTACGCGCCTTGATGTAGCGGTATACCTCCTGCGCGCTGCCGTGCGCCACGCTGCCGGACGCGCCGCGCGCGCGGAAGATGCTGAGTTCAAGCCGGTCCGGGTGGTCCGAGAGGCAGACGTTCATGGGAGGTGCGCAAGGTGAAGTGTGATGTCTATTCTTTCACCTTTCAACGCTGCCAATTCTCTCCAATTCTATCCGCCGCCCCAAGCCCCCTGCCCGTAGCCTCATCGGCGCGTGTTGATGGGCAGCCTGTCACAAACCGGCCTGCGCCTGCGTCTAATAGTGTATGAGGTGGCACACCCGTGCCGCCGCGACCTACCGAAAGACACATCATGTCAAAAGCAATCAACGTTCGCGTCGCCGTCGTCTATCACAGCGGCTACGGCCACACCGCCAGGCATGCCGAGGCCGTCGCAACCGGCGCCACCTCGGCAGGCGCGGAGGCCCTGCTGATCGGCGTCGGGGAGATCGACCGGTACTGGGACACGCTGGAACAGGTGGACGCCATCATCTTCGGCTGCCCCACCTACATGGGCAGCGCCTCCGGCCAGTTCAAAATGTTCATGGACGCCAGTTCGCGCCGCGCCTTCATCGATGCCAAATGGAAGGACAAGCTGGCCGCAGGCTTCACCAACGCCGCCAACCGCTCCGGCGACAAGCTGGCCACGCTGCAGCAGCTCGCCATCTTCGCCGCGCAGCACGGCATGAACTGGATCAACCTGGGCCTGCAGGGTGGCCACAACAGCTCCCAAAGCAGCGAGGACACGCTGAACCGCCACGGCTTCTATATCGGCGCGGCGGCACAGTCGGACGCCGACGCGGGCGCTGACGAAGGCGCCACGCCGGCCGACCTGAAAACCTCCGCCCATCTGGGCTCCCGGGTTGCGCTGGCGGCGCGCCAGATGGCGGCCGGCCGCGCGGCCTTGTCGGAAGACTTGGCCGAACGCCAGGCCGCTTGACAATGCCACTAATGTCAATCGCCGAGAATGGCTAAAGGGGGATGAGCAATGCGGATAGGCGAACTTGCGCGCGCCGCCGGCATCACCGGGCGCCTGCTGCGGCACTACGAAGCACAAGGGCTGATTCAGTCACGGCGGCTGCCGAACGGCTACCGGGACTATGCGCCGGACACGGTAGGCAAGGTGCGCTGGGTGCGCGAACTGCTTGACTGCGGCTTCAGCACGCGGCAGATCCAGGGCTTTATGCACTGCTACGCGCAAGAGCAGGCGGAGGCCGGACAATGCGAGGCCGGCCTGCTGCAGCACCGCGCAAAGCTGCAGGAACTGGATGCGCTGCTCGCGGTACTCGGCGAACGGCGGGCGCGCCTGGCGGAACGCATGGCGCAGCTGTTCCTCCCCTCTGCTTTTTAACCAAAAAGGACAAGGAAATGCATCAATTTACCGACAAAGTTGTACTGATCACCGGCGGCGGCGCCGGCATAGGCCGCGCGGCTGCGCGGCAGTTCGCGGCGCAAGGCGCGCGCGTCGTGGTCACCGGCCGCCGCGAGGCGGTTTTACAGGAGCTGGCCGGCGAGAATCCGCGCATCGGCTACGTGGTGGCCGACGCCGGCAGTACGCAAGACGCGGCGCAGACGGTGCGAACCGTCATCGAACGCTGGGGCAGGCTGGATATCCTGGTGAACAACGCGGGCGCAGGCGCCATCCTGCCGCTGGCCGAAGCCGGCGTGGAACGCGTCAGGGAGATTTTCGCGGTCAACGTGATCGGCCCGTCGCTGCTGGCCACTGCCGCGCTGCCGCATCTGAAGGCTGCGCGCGGCGCCATCGTGAACGTTTCGAGCACTTTCGGCCACAAGGCGGCGCCGGGCTTGTCCCACTACGCTGCCAGCAAGGCCGCGCTGGAACACATGACGCGCTGTTGGGCGCTGGAGCTGGCGCCCGACGGCGTGCGCGTCAACGCGGTGGCGGCCGGGCCGACCGAAACCGAGTTCCTCTCCGAACGCATGAAGCTGTCGCCGGAACAGGTGGTCCAAGTGAAGGCCGAGGAAGCCGCCCGCATTCCGCTGGGGCGGCGCGGCGTGCCGGAAGATGTGGCGCCCTGGATCGTCGCGCTGGCCGCGCCCGGTGCGGCCTGGCTCACCGCCCAGGTGATTACGGTGGACGGCGGCCTGGACGCGGCTTAAACCTGTGAGGTCTGTACCGCCTGCAGCTCCGCAGCTGCCAGGAACTGGTGGATCTGCGCCACCACCGCCGCACCCTCGCCGACCGCTGCGGCCACCCGCTTGGTCGAGCCGGCGCGCACGTCGCCGATGGCAAACACGCCGGGAACACTGGTCTGCAAGGGCAGCATGGCGTTGAAACCGGTACGGATGAAGCCGTGTTCGTCGACTTCCACGCCGCAGTCGCCCAGCCACCCCGTGTTGGGGTCCGCACCGATAAAGAGGAACACGCGGCAGGTATCGCAATCGATTTCCTCGCCGCTGCGCGAACTGCGTATCCGGACCTGCTTTAAGCCGTCGTCGTCGCCTTCCAGCGCGATGATTTCCGAGTGGGTGTGCAACTCGATGTTGGGCGTGGCCTGTATCCGTTCGATCAGGTAGCTGGACATGGTCGAGGCCAGGCTGCCCTTGCGGATCAGGATGTGCACCTTGGCGGCGTGGCCGGCCAGGAACACGGCGGCCTGGCCGGCCGAATTGCCGCCGCCTACCAGCACCACCTCTTCCGCCTTGCACAGCTGCGCCTCCACCGGCGAGGCCCAGTAATAGACGCCCTTGCCTTCAAACTGCTTCAGGTTGGCCAGCGACGGCCGGCGGTAGCGGGCGCCGCACGACAGCACCACGGCGCGCGCCTTGAGCAGCGTCAGGCTGCCGCACATTTCCACCCGCAAGGGATAGCCGGCGCAGTCCAGCCGGCCCGCCGGCGCCGGAATGGCGATCTCGACGCCGAACTTTTCGGCCTGCACGTAAGCGCGACCGGTCAGCGCGCCGCCCGATATCCCGGTCGGGAAACCGAGGTAGTTTTCAATGCGCGCGCTGGCCCCGGCCTGGCCGCCGTAGGCGCGCGTTTCGAGCGCCAGCACCGACAGGCCCTCGGACGCGGCATACACCGCCGTCGCCAGTCCGGCCGGGCCGGCGCCGACCACGATCACGTCCCACAGCTTGTCCTCGCTCAGCGGACGCAGCATGCCGATGCAGCGGCCCAGCTCCACGATCGACGGATTTTTCTTCAGCCCCACGCCGGGGCAGACCACCAGCGGCCACTCCTCCGCCGCCGGCCGGTGCTGCTCCACCAGCGCGACGGCGCGCGGATCGGTGACCGGGTCCAGCACCGTGTAGGGGTGCGCGTTGGCGGTCAAAAAACTCTCCAGCGCGTGCACCCGGCCATGCCCGCGCGGGGCGATGATGACGGGGCCGCCGGAGTTTTGCTCAAGCAGGGTCACGGTGCGCAGTATCAGCGCCCGGATGATGCGCTCGCTCAGGTCGGTGCTGGCGACCAGCAGCGCGCGCAGCGCCTCGGCCGGCAGCAGCCGCACCCGCAGCTCGCCGCTGGCGATGCCGTTGGCCATGGCCGGCCGGCAGGACAGCTCGCCGACCTCGCCGGTGAACTGGCCCGGCCGCAGGGTGGCGATCCGGGCGCAGGTGTCGAAGCCGTTGTGGCGGTGGACCGTAATGCCGCCTTCCAGCACGAACATGATGCCGGGCGTCGGCTTGCCGGCCTCGAACAGCACCTCGCCGCCGCGGTAGACGCGCTCCTCGCCGAAGCGGCTCACGTGGCGGATATCCGCCTCGCTCAGCACCGGGAAAATCTGGTGGCGGCGCCGCTCCAGTTCCGGGGTCGGAAGCGGCGGCTGGTCGAACGGCGAGGCGGTCATGGCGGGCTCCCTACTTCTTGTCCGGTTCCGGCTTGGGTGCCGGCGCCGGCTCCGGTTTGCTTGCGGGCGGTTCGGCCGGCGTGCTGTCGTCGAACTGCGGAATCTGGAAGTCCGGTTCCGCGCCCTGCCCGGTATCCCCGGCCGGCCGTTCGATGATCAGGTCGCCCGAGCCCGTTGTGCCCGGTGTGCCTTTGTCCAGGAACATGGTCACCGTTTGCGGGAACGCCGCCACCAGCAGCACCATCACCATTTGCAGGCCCACCCACGGCAAGGCGCCCCAGTAGATATCGGAGCTCTTGACTTCCTTGGGCGCCACGCCGCGCAGGTAGAACAGCGCGAAGCCGAATGGCGGGTGCATGAAGGAGGTCTGCATGTTCACGCACAGCATCACGCCAAACCACACCAGCGCAGCCGAGGCGGCCGCTTCCGGGCTGCCCATCATCGGCTCCAGCTCGGGCGCCAGGATCTTTTGCGCCACCGGCGCCAGCATGGGCACCACGATGAAGGCGATCTCGAAGAAATCGAGGAAGAAGGCCAGGAAGAACACGAACAGGTTGACCACCAGCAGGAAGCCGATCCAGCCGCCGGGTATGCCGGTGAACAGGTGCTCGACCCACACGCCGCCGTCCACGCCCTGGAACACCACCGAGAAGCAGGTCGAGCCGATCAGGATGAACACCACCATCGCGGTCAGGCGCATGGTGGACTGGTAGCTCAGCTTGATCAGTTCACGCAGCGGCTTGATGCGGCTGGCGCGCACCACCATCCAGATCACGGCGATGTACAGCACCGCCAGCGCCGCTTGCACGAAGGGCTTGGCGGGCTGCGCCAGGCCGGTCAGCTTTTCATAGTAGAAAGCGCCGATCAGGCCGGCCAGCACCATGGCCGCCATGCCCACCCGGAACACGACCTTGTCGCGCAGGGTGAACTCCGGATGCCGGAGCACCGCCAGCATCACCGCGCCCAGCGCCCCCATGGCGCCCGATTCGGTCGGCGTGGCGATGCCCAGCATCATGGTGCCCAGCACCATGAAGATCAGCACGGCGGCCGGGATGATGCCGCGCAGGCACTGGCGCCACAAGGCCCAGCCTTCCAGCGTTTTCTCGTCGCGCGGGGCGGCCGGCAGCCAGTCCGGACGCACGCGCGAGAGCACAAAGGTGTACAGCGCGAACAGGCCGATCTGCACCAGCGACGGGCCCCAGGCGCCCAGGTACATGCTGCCCACATCGGCGCTGGCGGTCTGGGTTTTCAGTTGGTCGGCCAGCACCACCAGCACCAGCGACGGCGGCACCAGTTGCGTGATGGTGCCCGAAGCGGCCAGCACGCCGGTGGCGTAGCGCATGTGGTAACCGTAGCGCATCATGACCGGCAGCGAAATCATGGCCATGGCGATCACCTGCGCCGCCACGGTGCCGGTGATGGCGCCCAGGATGAAGCCGACGATGATGACCGAGTAGCCCAGGCCGCCGCGCATCTTGCCGAACAGCTGGCCCATGGAGTCCAGCATGTCCTCGGCCAGGCGGCACTTTTCCAGCACCGCCCCCATGAAGGTAAAGAACGGAATCGCCAGCAGCAGATCATTGGCCAGCACGCTGCCGAAGATGCGCTGCGGCACGGCCTGCATGAAGGACACGCCGAAGAAACCCTGCCACATGGCGATCAGGCCAAAGAACAGGCCGACCGCCAGCAGCGAGAACGCCACCGGGAAGCCGACCAGCATGAACACGACCAGGCCGCCAAACATCAGCGGCGGCATTATTTCGAGCGGAATCATTGCACTGGCCTTTCGTACTTGCTGTCCAGGTGGGCTTTGCCGGCCAGTGCGGCAATGCGTTTAATCAGTTCGGCTATGCCTTGCAGCGTGAGCAGCGCGAAGCCAAGGGGCACGATGATCTTGATCGGGTAGCGCGGCAGGCCGCCGGAGTTGCTGGACTGCTCCAGCACTTCCCACGAGGGCATGAACAGCGAATACCAGGACAGCCAGGCGAACAGCACGCAGGCCGGGAACAGGAAGAAGATGATGCCGAACACGTCGATCCAGAGCTGCTTGCGCTCGGATACGTGGCCGTAAACCAGGTCCACGCGCACATGCTCGTTGCGCTGGAAGGTGTAGCTGGCGCCCAGCATGACGGCGGCGCCGAACAGGTACCACTGCAGTTCCAGCAGCCAGTTGTTGCTCCAGTCGAAGCCGTAACGGATCATGGCGTTGCTGGCACTGACGACGCATGAAGCCAGTATCATCAGGTTGGCCAGTTGCCCGCAGCGGTAGCCGATCTTGTCGAGCCAGTGCGAGAGGCGGAGTAATCCTTGCATGTACAAATGTCTCCTGTGCCGTTTTGGTGCAAGGTGATTGCGCCATCCGGTCGTTGTGAAAATTAAAGGATTGTTGCAAGGATAGTACATCAATATTCACCCGCTGGTAACCGCCCCGGAGCAACGGTTTGCCTGCGGAAAGGTGTGGCGGGCAGGCCCACGGAGACGTTACGCTGGTGCCCTGTTTGCATGTGGCATGGAGGCGCGCATGGGCACGGGATTTCAGAGAGCCGCTCTGGCAGCGGCCTTGGCGGCAGCCGGCGCCGCCGCGCAGCAACCGGTGGCGCCGGCTGCCGCGCCGCCGGGCGCGGAAAAGACGGCGCGGACCCGGGTGCTGGAAGGCGGCGCGAAAGTGTTGCAAGATAACACGCCGGCGGCCAGGTTCGACATCTACCTGGTCGGTTTCCACCCCATGAAGGAGCATCCGGAACAGCAGATCGAGGCGCATCACTATTGCCACCAGCGCAACCAGGATTTCGCGCAGTGCGTGCTGTTCGACGGCAATACCAAGGCGGCAAACCTGCATGGCATCGAGTACATCATTTCGGAGAAGCTGTTTGAAACGCTGCCGGAAGCCGAGCGCAAGTACTGGCATCCGCACAACGGCGAAATCCTGAGCGGGCAACTGGTGGCGCCGGGGATACCGGAAGCCGCGGAAACGGCGCTGATGAAGGACAAGCTCAACAGCTACGGCAAGACCTGGCATGTGTGGAATACCGGCCACCAGGGCCACCCCAATGACACGCTGCCGCTGGGCGAGCCGATGCTGGCCTGGTCCTTCAACCGCGACGGCGAAGCCCTGCCCGGCCTGGTGGCCGCGCGCGACCAGCGCATGAAGATGAGCACCGAGAAAAAGCGCGGCAAGCGGGCCGCTTTGCGGCAGCTGGCCCGGCCGCAATCGGGCGTGGACGAGCTGAAGGGCAAATTCGGCCCCGCGACCAAGGACATCCCGGGCGTGGCGAATAAATAGGGACCGTGCAGAGAAACCAACGGAAACACATGCGCTGTGTTACTGTGTCGACACGGCAATCGTTCGGCCGCCTCTGCTACCCACCTAGTTAACGACTGGAATCAGGAATCCTGACATGTCCGGTCTTAACGACCCCACACAAAACCATCTGCTGTCCGCCCTGCCCGCCCCCGAATTGGCGCGCCTGGCGCCGCACCTCGAACTGGTCGCCATGCGGCTGGGCGACGTGCTGTACGAATCCGGGGCCAAGCTCGCCCACGTCTATTTTCCCACCACCGCCATCGTCTCGCTGCACTACCTGCTCGAGAACGGCGGCTCGTCGGAAATTGCCGGCGTGGGCAACGAGGGCGTGCTGGGCATCGCACTGTTCATGGGCGGCGATTCCACGCCCAGCCGCGCCGTGGTGCAGACCGGCGGCCACGGCTACCGGTTGCGGGCTGCCATACTGCAGGAAGAGTTCAACCGGGCCGGCCCCGCGATGCGCCTGCTGCTGCGCTACACCCAGGCGCTGCTGACGCAGATGTCGCAAACGGCGGTCTGCAACCGGCACCACACGCTGTACCAGCAGCTGTGCCGCTGGCTGCTGCTGACGCTGGACCGCCTGGGCGACAAGGAACTGACCATGACCCAGGAGCTGATCGCCGGCATGCTGGGAGTGCGCCGCGAAGGCGTGACGGAGGCGGCCGGCCGCCTGCAGGACTTCGGCTACATCAGCTACCGGCGCGGCCATATCACCGTGCTCGACCGTGCCGGGCTGGAGGCGGACGTGTGCGAGTGCTACCAGGTGGTCAAGAGCGAGTTCGCGCGCCTGCTGTCCGACGTGCGCGACAACCGGGAGTGAGCATGGTTTCCAAACAGAAGACCCCGACCGAACGCTTGCTGCTGGGCGGCTTCGGCGTCACGCTGGTGCTGCTGCTGGGCACGTTCGCCATGGCGCGCAATGGCCGCCTCGACCCGGCCACCAGCCTGGGCCTGGCCGGCAACATGGCCCTGGCCGGCGCCCTGTTCCTGGGCGGGGTCTACCTGCGCATCATGTGGATGATGCGCAACCGCAGCGCGGTGCTGCACGGCCGCCAGCAATTGCTCAAGGCGGACGCGCTGCAGCACGCCATTTTCAACAGCGCCAATTTTTCCAGCATCGCCACCGACACGCAGGGGGTGATCCAGCTGTTCAACGTCGGCGCCGAACGCATGCTGGGCTACGAGGCGGCCGACGTGGTGAACCGCATCACACCGGCCGGCATTTCGGACGCCGACGAACTGGTGGCGCGCGCCGCCTCCCTGAGCGAAGAGCTGGGCACGGCGATCGCACCCGGCTTCGAGGCGCTGGTGTTCAAGGCTACGCGCGGCATCGAGGACATCTACGAGCTGACCTACATCCGCAAGGACGGCAGCCGCCTGCCGGCCCTCGTTTCGGTGAGTCCGCTGCGCGACGGGCGCGAGCAGGTCATCGGCTATCTGCTGATGGGCACCGACAACACGGCGCGCAAGCAGGCCGAGGCGGTCCAGTCCCTGCTCGACCAGCGCCTGCGCGAGCAGCAGCAGGCACTGCAGGAGAGCAACGTGGAACTGGAGCAGGCCCGCGCCACGGCCGACAAGGCCAACCGCGCCAAGTCCGAATTCCTGTCGAGCATGAGCCATGAACTGCGCACGCCGCTCAACGCGGTGCTGGGTTTCGCGCAGCTGATGGCGTCCGAAAAGCCGCCGCCGCCGCTGCGCCAGCAGCGCTCGCTTGACCAGATCATGAAAGCTGGCTGGTATCTGCTGCGCCTGATCAACGAGATCCTCGACCTGGCCATGATCGAATCGGGCCGCGTCACCATGTCGCGCGAATCGATGGGCTTGCTTGACGTGCTGCACGACTGCCATGCCATGGTAGCGCCGCTGGCCGAGAAGCGCGGCATCACCATGTACTTCCCCGAACCGGACCAGGCGCTGTTCGTGCACGCCGACCGTACCCGGGTCAAGCAGGTGATGATCAACCTGCTGTCGAACGCCATCAAGTACAACCGCCACGGCGGCAGCGTCACGGTGCGCTGCGCCAGCATGGACGGCGTGGTGCGCGTGAGCGTGGACGACACCGGCCACGGCCTGACGCCGGCCCAGCTGGGGCAATTGTTCCAGCCGTTCAACCGGCTGGGCCAGGACGAAAGCGGCGAGGAAGGCACCGGCATCGGCCTGGTGGTGACGCGCCAGCTGATCGAACTGATGAACGGCCGCATCGGCGTCGACAGCGAGCCGGGCGTGGGCACCTCGTTCTGGATCGAGATGCAGGCCAGCAGCGAGCCCATGCTGGACGTGGCCACCTATGTGCCGCCGCCGGCCGAACTCCCCGCGCTGTCCTCGGCGCTGCGCACGCTGCTGTACGTGGAGGACAATCCGGCCAACCTCAGCCTGGTCGAGCAGCTGGTGGCGCGCCGCACCGACCTGGCGCTGCTGACTGCCATCGACGGCAGCCTGGGCCTGCAGCTGGCCCGCACCTGCCTGCCCGACGTGATCCTGATGGACATCAACCTGCCCGGCATCAGCGGCTTCGGCTGCCTGAAAATCCTGCAGACGGAAGCGGCCACCGCGCGCATTCCCGTCGTGGCGCTGTCGGCCAACGCGGTCCCGCGCGACATCGAGCGCGGCCTGCAGGCCGGGTTCTTCCGCTATCTCACCAAGCCGATCAATGTGGCCGAGTTCATGGACACGCTGGACATCGCGCTGCAGTACAGCCAGGACCAGAAATTGGACACTCAGTTGGACACCAAGTTGGACACCAAGTTGAACACCAAGGTAGAACACCATGATTGAAGCATCCGCCATACTCAACGCCAGCATCCTGATCGTCGACGACCAGGAGGCCAACGTCATGCTGCTGGAGCAAATGCTGGACAACGCCGGCTACCAGCGCGTGACGTCCTGCACCGATCCGTTCGCGGTGCGCGCGCTGCACCTCGAACACTCCTATGACCTGATCCTGCTCGACCTGCAGATGCCGGGCCTGGACGGTTTCGGCGTCATGGCCGGGCTGCAGGACATCGAGCCGGACAGCTATGTGCCGGTGCTGGTCGTCACCGCCCAGCCCGACCACAAGCTGCGGGCGCTGCAAGCGGGCGCGCGCGACTTCGTCAGCAAGCCCTATGAACTGGTGGAGCTGCAGACGCGCATCCGCAACATGCTGGAACTGCGCCTGCTGCACCAGCGCCTGAACCGCTACAACCAGCAGCTCGAGTTCACCGTGCTCGAGCGCACCGCCGAGCTGCGCGCCAGCGAGGCGCGCTTCCAGCGCTTCACCGAGCTGTCGTCGGACTGGTACTGGGAGCAGGACGCCGAGGGCGCGCTGGCGTGCAGTTCGGGCGGCGCGGCCGGCATGCTGGGCCTGGAACAGGCCCCGGGCCAGCCGGTGGGCGACTGGAACGCCGCCGAGCGCGCCGCGCTGGAAGCCAACATCGCCGAGCGCAAGCCCTTCCTCGACCTGATCTGCAGCCGCACCACGGCGCGCGGCGCCATGCAGTACGTTGAAGTCAGCGGCGAGCCGATGTTCGACGGCGGCGGGCGCTTCAGCGGCTACCGCGGCGTCGGCCGCGACATCACCCACCTGCTGTCGGCGCTGCCGCAGCGGGCGGCGCCGGCGCCATAGCCAGCCACCCAGCCAGGGCGGCGGCGGGCAAGGGCCGGCTGAAGTAATAGCCCTGCACCTGGTCGCACTGCGCGCGCCGCAGGAAGGCCAGCTGCTGCTCGGTCTCCACCCCTTCCGCGATCACCGTCAGCTTCATGCTGTGGGCCAGCGCGATGATGGCGCTGGCGATGGCCGCGTCGTCGTCGTCGGTGGTGATGTCGTGCACGAAGGCGCGGTCTATCTTCAGTGAATGGATGGGAAAGCGCTTCAGGTACGCCAGGCTGGAATAGCCGCTGCCGAAGTCGTCGATCGACAGCTGCACGCCCATGTCGCTGAGCTGCTGCATGATCAGCGTGGCCGCGTCGGGATGTTCCATCAGCACGCTTTCCGTAATTTCCAGTTCCAGCCGCTCCGGCGCGCAGCCGGTCTGGTGCAGCGCCTGCACCACGCTGTGCATCAGGTCGTGCTGCTTGAACTGGCGTGCCGACAGGTTGACCGCCATGCGCAGGTCGCCCAGGCCGGCCTCGCGCCAGGCCACCTGCTGGGCGCAGGCGGCGCGCAGCACCCAGTCGCCCAGCGGGATGATGAGGCCGGTCTCCTCCGCCACCGGGATGAACTCGGCCGGCGGCACCAGGCCGTGGCCGGGCCGGCGCCAGCGCACCAGCGCCTCCACGCCTTCGATGGCGCCGCTGGCCAGGTCCAGCTGCGGCTGGTAGTGCAGCTCGAACTCGTCGCGCTCGACGGCGTGGCGCAGCGCCGCCTCCAGCTTGAGCCGGTCCAGCGTGCGCAGATTCATGTCCAGCGCATAGAACTGGAACTGGGCGCCGCCCAGCTTCTTGGCGCTGTACATGGCCGCGTCCGCGTTTTTCAGGAGCGCCTGGCTGTCGCCGCCGTCCTTGGGATACAGGCTGATGCCGAAGCTGGCCACCGGCGTAATCTCATGCCCGAACACCGACATCGGCAGCGCCAGCGCGTCGGCCAGCTTCTGCGCCACCACCGCCACCTCCTCGCCGCGCGCCACGTCGGCCAGCAGCACCACGAACTCGTCGCCGCCCAGGCGCGCCACGGTGTCGCCGTTGCGCACGCAGGCCGAGAGCCGGGCCGCCACTTCCACCAGCACCTGGTCGCCGGCGTCGTGGCCCAGGCTGTCGTTGATGTTCTTGAAGCGGTCCAGGTCGAGGAACAGCACCGCCACCCAGCGGCTGGCGCGGCGCGCATAGGTCACGGCCTGGGTCAGCCGGTCCAGCAGCAGCGCCCGGTTGGCCAGGCCGGTCAGCGCGTCGTGGTTGGCCATTTGCGTCAACTCCTGCTCGTAGCGCTTGCGCTGCGCCACGTCCTCGATCACGCCGATCAGGGTGATGCCGTCCTGTTCGGTGTACATGCGCGAGTAGCTCGCCTGCACCCACACCAGGTGGCCGGCCTTGTGGCGGTAGCGCAGCTCGCGGCAGTAGCCGTCGCTATCGCCGGCCAGCAGGCCGTGCAGCGCCGCGGTGTCGGCCGCGCGCTCTTCCTGCGGCAGCACGTCGCACAGCGTCATGCCGGCCAGCTCGGCCTCGGTATAGCCCAGCAGCCCCTGCACCTTGAGGTTGGCGCGCAGCCAGCGCCCGTCCAGCGACAGCTGCGCCAGGCCCACGGCGGCCTGGCCGAAGGCGGCCCGGAAGCGCGCCTCGCTGGCGCGCAGCTGCGCGCGCGCCTCCATCGACGCGGTCACATCCTCGATCACCAGCAGCAGCATGCGCTGCCCGTCCAGCGGCACGCGCGTCAGCTTGCAGCGCAGCTGGCGCGCCGGCTGGTGGTCGGCGCCGGCACTGATCACCAGCTCCTGGCGGTAATCTGGGTCGGCCAGGCCGGCCGCAATGCCGGCCCTGAGCTGCGGCTGCGGAACGAAGGCCGCGTAAGGCTGCCCGGCCGCGTCCCGGCCCTCCACCGCCAGCAGCGCGCACCAGGCCTGGTTCATGGTGCGCACCGTACCGTTGGCGCACACCGCCATCACGCCGGCCGGCATGCTGTCGATCACCTGCTCGGAATACGTCTTGAGCCGCAGCAGGTCCTGTTCGCCGGAACGGATGTAGGTGTCCAGCGCCAGGCCGAGGTCGAAAAAGACCAGCTTGAGCAGCGCGCCGTAGGTTTCCCACGCCAGGTCAGGCTGGTCTGCAAGCTGCTCGCGCAGCACGCCACCGATGGAGGCCAGATACTTGCGGTAGGCGCCGATATACCACTGCGGTTCGAGCCCGATGTGCTGGTGCACCAGGCCCACGGTCACGCGGTCGCGCACGTAGTCGCCATCGACCGGGGCGCCGGACAGGCTGCTGAAGTAGTTGGACTGGGCACGCTGCAGGCGCTCGAAACGGACCTTGTCGGCCAGCATGCCGGCCAGTTCGGGCACGCTGCCGAGGTGCCGGTAGAACGCGTCGATCACCGGGCCGGCCTGCCGTTCCAGGCCATCGTGGGCCTGGCGCAGCAAGACTGCATCGGTGTGGCCAAACTCGAGGAAGGCCAGGCGCCGGCGCACCGCCTCCGCGTCCGGCATCATTTCTTCGACCAGCACGCCCAGCTGTTCGGACATGGTTTGATTCATGGATCCCTGTCAGGTTTTATTATAAGTTGATACACTATAGTGTCCATATAGCTACAAAAGCCTTGATGTGGATCAAATCGCCCCGGGAATTCCCTCCTGCACCAGCCGCGCCAGCGCCGCTGCCGGCACCGGCTTGCTGAACAGATAGCCCTGGTAGGACTGGCAGCCCAGCTGGCCAAGCAAAGCGCACTGCCCGTCCGTCTCCACGCCTTCGGCGATCACGTCCAGGTTCAGGCTGCGCGCCATGGCGATAATGGTGAGCACGATGGCCTGGTCATTGCCGTCGTTCACCAGATCGCGCACGAAGGACTGGTCGATCTTCAACTGGTCCAGCGGCAGCCGCTTCAGGTATTGCAGCGAGGAGTAGCCGGTGCCGAAATCGTCCAGCGAAAAGCGCACGCCGAGGCGGCGCAGCGCCTGCATGCTGGCGATAGTGTCGTCCGTGTTGTCGAGCAGCACGCCCTCGGTCAGCTCCAGTTTCAGCAAGCCCGGGTCGATGCCGTAGCGCTGCACGGCCGAGCAGACCTGCTCGCAGAAGTCCGACTGGTGGAACTGGCGCGCGCTGACATTGACAGCCAGCGTCAGTGCCGCCATGGCAGGCTCGCTGCGCCACGCGCGCAGCTGGGCGCAGGCGCTTTCCAGCACCCACTGGCCCAGCTGCAAGATCATGCCGGTTTCCTCGGCCAGCGGAATGAAGCGCGCCGGCGAGACCGTACTGCCGTCCGGCTGGCGCCAGCGTATCAGCGCCTCCGCCCCCACGGGCTGATGCAGGCGGTTCACCTGCAACTGGTAATAGAGTTCAAACTGCTGGGTGTCGATGGCGTGGCGCAGCTCGTTTTCCAGCCGCACCCGGTCGCTGATGCTGTCCTGCATGCTCTGGTCGAAGAAGCGGATGCCGTTGCGGCCGGCCTGCTTGGCCTGGTACATGGCAATGTCGGCCTGCGCCAGCACTTCGTCGGCATGCTGCTCGACGCCGCCGCTGAACAGCGTGATGCCGATGCTGGGCGTGCTGTGGCACTGGTGCGGGCCCAGCCCGTAAGGACGGCTCAACGCCGCCAGCACCTTGCCGGCCAGCGCCTCGCACTGCGTACCGGCCTCCCTCTGCTGCGCGCTCAAGCCTTCCACCAGCACCACGAACTCGTCGCCCCCCAGGCGCGCCACCGTGTCCCCCTGGCGCAGGCAAGCGTGCAGCCGGGCCGCGACCTTTTGCAGCAGCAGGTCGCCGGTGCTGTGGCCCAGCGTTTCGTTGAGGGTCTTGAAGTCGTCCAGGTCAATGATCATCAGCGCGCCGTGGTGGCCGCTGCTGTGGGCGGCGGGCAGCGCCTGCGCCAGCCGCTCCAGCAGCATGCGCCGGTTGGGCAGGTGCGTGAGCGGGTCGTAGAAGGCCAGGTTCTTGATCTGGTCGCTGGCCGCCTTGCTCAGCGTGATGTCGTTGAGCGAGGCCACGTAGTGCGTGACGGCGCCGCTGCCGTCGCGCACCGCGGCAATGTTGAGCAGTTCCGGATACACTTCGCCATTCTTGCGGCGGTTCCAGACTTCGCCCTGCCAGCGGCCGTTGGCACCGATGGCGGCCCACATGCCCTGATAGAAGGCGGCGTCGTGGCGGCCCGAGCTGAGCATGCCCGGTGTCCGCCCCACCGCCTCGGCGCTGCTGTAGCCGGTGATGCGGCTGAACGATGCGTTGACCTGCAGGATGATGCCGTCGGCGTCGGTCACCATCATGCCTTCCGGGGAATCGAAGGCGATGGCGGCGATGCGCTGGCCCGCTTCGGCCCGGCGCCGCTCGGTAGTGTCGGTGTGTGCCACCAGCGCCCCCCGCCAGCCCGCCTCCAGCGGCGTAACGGACATGCCGAACCAGCGCTCCCCTTCCGCAGTCGGCAGCGCGTACTCCATCTGGAAGCGCTCCGAGGCCCCGGCCAGTACCGCCGAGATGCCGGCGTGGGCCTGCCCCGCCGTGCGCCCCTGGTGGCATGCGGCCAGGTAGTTGCTGCCGACTGCGCCGACTGCCTCGGCGCCGCCTGCGTCGTGGCGCGCAGCGAATCTGCGCCAGGCGCGGTTGACCGCCAGGATGGTGCCATCCGGGCCGAGCACGGCTATCTCGTCGGGTAACGCGTCCAGCAGTGCATGCACCGCCAGGCCGTGGGCTGCGGATTGGGTGTTGTTCATGGCTCCTCGCTCATTACTTCAGGGAAATCAGCGCAAGAATACTGACGTTGGGCAACAAAAAGACTGATCTAGATCAAAAAAGCGCTGTATTTTTGCAGCGCAGCAAAGAAAGGTAGTGCAGGATTTTTTGATATGGATCAAAGGCGCAGCTTTGCATACTTGATACTCTGCAACTTCAAGTATGAAAGGTTTCTTGCCACAATGAATCAGCCGTCCCCGCTTTCCTCCGCCAACTGTGCCAACTGCCGCTGGCGCGCGCTCTGCCTGCCCTCTGGCCTGGCAGGCGGCGCGCTGGATGAATTCGAACGTACCGTGGCGCAGCGGCGGCCGGTGGCGCGGCACGAACGCGTGGAAGTCGGCGGTACGCCCTTCGGCCAGCTGCATGCGGTGCTGAGCGGCCAGTTCAAGCTGCAGCGCGCGGCCCCGGATGGCGGCGTACAGGTACTGGGCTTTGCCATGCCCGGCGACCTGATGGGACTGGACGCCATCGGCAACGGCCGCTACGCGAACGACGCGGTGGCCCTGTCGGACAGCGTGATCTGCTCCCTCCCCTATGCCGGGCTGGAAAGCCTGATGGCGCAGCAACCGGCGCTGGCGCGGCGCCTGTCGCAATTGCTCAGTGCCAACCTGGCGCAGCGCCAGGACCAGATGCTCTTTCTCGGCAATGCGCGTGCCCCGCAGCGGCTGGCGCGCTTGCTGCTCGACCTGGGCGGGCGTTACGGCGAGCGCGGCGGCTCGGCAACCAACTTCCAGCTGTGCATGTCGCGCGAGGACTTGGCTGCCTACCTGGCGCTGACGGTGGAGAGCGTAAGCCGCCTGCTGTCGATGTTCAAGCAGAACGGCCTGCTGGCGGTGAGCAACCGCGCCATCGAACTGCTCGACACGGCCGGCCTGCGCGCGATTGCGGCGGCCCCGGCGCAGGAAGGGCTGGCCATGCACGCCGTTTGAGCCGTGTGCGGGCGCACGGCGGGTCAGATCATGCCGTGCTCGAGCGCGTAGCGGGTCAGCTCGGCGTTGCTGGCCATGCCCATCTTGTCCAGGATGCGGGTGCGGTAGGTGGTGACGGTGTTCGGGCTCAGGTGCAGCAGCTCGCCGATGCGCACCAGCGCCTCCCCGGCGGCGATCAGCTTGAATACTTCCAGCTCGCGGTCCGACAGCGCCTCGTGGTCGCCGGCGCCGCCGCCGCCCACCAGCATGGCCAGTTTTTCCACCAGCGCCGGGCTGACGTGCTTGCCGCCGGCGGCCGCCTTGCGCACCGCCTCCACCAGCGTGGCGGTGGGCGCGTCCTTGGTCAGATAGCCCGCCGCGCCCAGTTTCAGCGCGCGCACGGCGTAAATCTCTTCCGAGTAGGTGCTCAGCATCAGCACCGCCATGCGGGGACGCTCGGCGCGCAGCGCCTTCAGCAGTTCCAGGCCATTTTTGCCTGGCATGGTGATGTCCACCAGCGCCACGTCGAATTCCTGCTCCGCCACGCGCTGCATGGCCTCGCCGGCATTGCCGGCTTCGCCCGTCACTGCGATGCCGCTGGCCGTGCCCAGCATCAGGCGCACGCCGTTGCGGGCGATGGCGTGGTCGTCCACCAGCAAGACCCGGATCGCGTCAGTCATGATGTTCCTCCTGTGGCAATGGCAGGCGCAAGGTCAGCACCGTACCGCCCTCGCCGCCGGTGATGGCCAGTTCACCGCCGAAGCTGCGGCTGCGCTCGTGCATGCCGAGTATGCCCCACGATTCGCGCCGCAACAGTCCCTCGGCGGCAATGCCCTTGCCGTTGTCCGTGACCGTCAGCCGCAAGCCGGCCGGCTCGCGCGCCACCGCGACCCGCGCTTCGCTGGCGCCGGCGTGCCGCACCACATTGGTCAGCGCTTCCTGCACCACGCGGAACAGCATGGTGCTGCGTTCGGCGTCCAGTTCCAGCTCGGCCACCCGGGCGTCGATGCTGCACTCGCAGCGCAAGCCGGCGCGCAGCGCCACCTGGCCGGCGTACCATTCCAGCGCGGCCCACACGCCCAGCTGGTCCAGCACGCTGGGCCGCAGGTCGGTGATCACGCGCCGCACCGTTTCGATGGCGGTCTGCACCAGGTCTGCCGTGTCGGCCAGCAGCGGTTCCGGTTCGCGTCCGGCCGCCACGGCGCGCTCCTGCGCCACCAGGATGTAGGCGCGGATGCCGGTCAGCAGGCCGCCCAGCTCGTCGTGAATTTCCTGCGCAATGCGCTTGCGCTCCTCTTCCTTGATGCGTTCCTGGTGCGCGCCCAGGCGCCGCAGTTCTTCCTGCGACTGGCGCAGCGCCTGTTCGGCCGCCTTGCTGGCGCTGATATCGATCAGCAGGCCCTGCAGCACCGCCGCGCCCGGTCCGGGGCCGCCGCTGCCGGGCACCGGGTCGGCCTGGTCGCGCACCCACAGTTCGCCGCCGCCGCGCGGCAGCAGCCGGTACTCCACCCGCAGCGGGCTGGCCTCGGCCCGGCTGGTGCACACCTGCGCCCAGGCCCGCTCGCGGTCCTCCGGGTGCATGCGCGCGCGCGCCAGGCCGGGGTCGGCCAGCCATTCCTCGGGCGTGTAGCCCAGCAGGCGGATCTGCGGGCTGACATACTCCAGCACCGCGCGCGGGCCGGTGCCAGCCACATAGCTGACCGCGTGGATCTGCTCGACCAGCGTGCGGAAGCGCGCCTCGGCCTGCTGCTTGTCGGCGCGCAGGCGCTGCTCGCGCAGCATGCGTTCTATGCCGGCCGGCAGCAGTTCCAGGTAGCGCCCTTCGGCGTCCTTGACCAGGTAGTCGCGCGCGCCGCGCCGCATGGCTTCGGCAGCCACGGTGGCGCTGTCGGCGCCGGTCAGCATCATCACCGGCGGCGCGTCGCCGCCGGGACGGCTGGCCGCCAGCCCGGCCAAAAATTCCAGGCCGGTCAGGTCCGGCAGATTGTAGTCCAGCAGCACGCAGTCGGCCTCGCCGGACAGCGCCATGGCCAGGCCCTGCTGGCCGGTTTCGGCTTCCAGCAGCTGGTAGGCGCCGGCGGCGCGGAAGGCGCGCCGGCAGGCCATGCGGTCGACCATGTCGTCCTCGACGATCAGCACGCGCACCGGCGCGGCCGGCAGTGACGGGCTGTCCATGGTCAGGGCATCTCGCTGACGGTCCAGTAGCGGTCGATCGAGCGCATCACTTCGACGAAGGCGCGGTAGTCGACCGGCTTGGCCATGTAGCCGGCCACGCCCAGTTCGAAACTGCTGAGCTTGTCCTGCTGTTCGGCCGACGTGGTCAGCACCACCACCGGGATCAGGCGCAGCGCGGGATCGCGCTTGGCCTCGCGCAGGAACTCGATGCCGCTCATGATGGGCATGTTCAGGTCCAGCAGGATGATGCAGGGGCGCTCGTTGCCCGGCGTGCGCAGGTAGTCCAGCGCGGCCTCGCCGTGCTCCAGCGCCACCACGGTATTGCCCACGCCGATCTCCTTCAGGGCGCGCTTGACGGTCATCACGTCCACGCTGTCGTCCTCGATCAGCAGTATGGGCTTGCTTGAATTTTTCATCGGCTATCCTTGGGCCATGTGAAATAGAAAGTGGCGCCCGCGCCCGGCGCGGACTCGACCCAGACGCGGCCGCGGTACATCTCGACGATTTTCTTCACCAGTGCCAGGCCGACGCCGGTGCTCTCGACGCGGTCGCGCGGGGCCAGCGTCTGGAACAGCTGGAAAATACGGTCGAAATGGCGCGGCTCGATGCCGGGGCCGTTGTCGGCCACGGCGAAGCGCCAGTGGCTGCCCTCGTCGGCACAGCCGACGCTGACGCGCCCATCCGGGCGGTCCATGTATTTAATGGCGTTGGAAATCAGGTTGTGAAACACTTGCTGCAGCCGGGTCGGCTCGCCGGCCACGGTGGGCAGGCCGGGGGCAATATCGACGACGATGCCGGGCGGCGGCGCCAGCAGGTCGACCACCTCGGCCAGCACCCGGTTCAGGTCCACCGGGCACACCGCCTCGCGCACCCGGCCCACCCGCGAATACTGCAGGATGCCGTCGATCAGCGCGCCCATGCGGTGCACGCGGTTGATCAGCAGGCGCATGTGCTCCTTGCCTTCGTCGTTGAACTGCTCGGCGTAGTCGGTGGCCAGCCAGTCGGCCAGCGAGCCGATGCCGCGCAGCGGCGCCTTCAGGTCGTGCGACACGACGTAGGCGAAATTGGTCAGTTCCTCGTTGGCGCTGCTCAGCTCCTGCAGCAGCTGCTGGGTTTTCTGCTCGGACTGCTTGCGCTCGGTGATGTCGCGCACCAGGCCGGTAAACATGCGCTTGCCGCCCAGCGTCATTTCCGCCACCGACAAGTCCATGGGGAACACGCTGCCGTCGCGCCGCATGCCCTGCACTTCGCGCCCCTTGCCGATGATGCGCTTCTCGCCCGTGGCCAGGTAGTGCGCCAGGTAGCCGTCGTGCGCGCTGCGGTGCGGTTCGGGCATCAGCATGGAAATGTTGCGGCCGGCGACCTCGTCCTCGCGGTAGCCGAACATGCGCTCGGCGGCCGGGTTCAGGCGCTCCAGCGCGCCGTGCTCGTCGATGGTGATGATGGCGTCCACGGCCGTTTCGAACACCGCGCGCATGCGCGCTTCGCTCTCCTCGAGCGCGCGTTCGGCGGCCTTGCGCGCGCTCACGTCGTGCACCGTGGCCATCACCATGTCCTGGCCGTCCGGGCTGCGCAGCGGCGACAGGCTTACTTCGACCGGAAATTCGCGTCCTTCGCGGTGGCGGCCGAACAGTGCGGCGCCGGCGCCCATCACGCGTGGATGCGGCTGTGCGCTGTAGCCCTCGCGCAGCGCCTCGTGGCCGCGCCGAAAGCGCTCCGGGATCAGCGTTTCCACCGGCAAACCCTGCAGCTGCTGCTGCGCATAGCCGAAAAGCGCCTCCAGCGCAGGATTGGCCAGCGCGATCAGGCCGGCGCGGTCGACGATGATGACCGGGTCGGTGGCCGACGCCAGCAGCCAGGCCAGGCTCTGGTCGGCAATGGGGGGATTCTGCACGCAAGGTCCCTGCGGTTGTCGAAGAGGCCACCATCATACGATCGATACCCCTGCCCGGTAAAGCCCGCCCCGCCAGCGGCGAAATTGCGGGGCGATTTGACCTGGATCAAACCGGCTACTGACGCGCCCTGCCCGCTTCCCCTACAGTGGTGCCAGTGGAAGAGTGGAGAATGCAATGCAACAAATCGATAGCAACTTGATAGCAAGCCTGCAGCGCGCGCTGCTGGAGCGGCGCGGCGCCCTGGCCGGCGCGGTGCGCGCGCGGCTGTACTCGGACGGCAGCGAAGATGCCAGCACCCTGGCCACCTGCAACGCCCTGGCCGATCCGGCCCAGGCCGACGCGCTGGGCGAGGATGAATTGGCGTTGCTGCACCAGGACTGCCGCCAGCTGGAGGCGGTTGAGCTGGCGCTGAGCCGGATGGCGGACGGCAGTTACGGCCTGTGCCAGCAATGCGGCCAGCCGGTTGCCAAGGCGCGCCTGGAGGCGCAGCCCACTGCGGTGCTGTGCCTGGACTGCCAGCAGGCCAGCGAGCGGCACTATCGCGTGCAGCCCGTTTGACACGTGTCGTTTCCCAACCCAAGGAGTTTGCCATGACTTACCGCACTATCCTGGTCCATGCGGACCTGTCGCGCCATGCGCCGCAGCGCATCCGCTTTGCCGCCACCCTGGCGCGCACCTTCGACGCCCACCTGGTCGGCGGCGCCATGACGGGCGTATCGCGTTTCCTGATGCCGGCCAGCATAGCCATGGGCGGGCCGATGATCGCGGAACAGGTTGACCTGATGCGCGAGAGCGCCGAGCGTGCGCTGGCCCAGTTCGACACGCTGGCCGACCAGACCGGCGCGCCCTCCTTCGAGCGGCGCCTGGTGCGCGACGAGTTCGACGGCGGCATGGCCCTGCAGGCGCGCTATGCGGACCTGGTGGTGCTGAGCCAGACCGATCCGGACAACCCGGTACCGGGCGACTGGAATGACCTGCCCGAGTACGTGCTGCTGAACGCGGTCCGGCCGGTGCTGCTGGTGCCGTACGCCGGCGACTGGGAGCACACCGGCAGCCACGCGCTGGTGGCGTGGGACGGCAGCGACGAGGCCACGCGCGCCGTCACGGCCGCCTTGCCTCTGTTAAAGCTGGCTGCCCGGGTGACGGTGGTGGTGTTCAACCCGCAAAGCCGCTGGGGAACGCACGGCGAACAGCCGGGCGCCGACCTGGCGCTGTATCTGAGCCGGCACGGTGTGAAGGTGGAAGTGAGCGCGCAGCCGACCGCGCTCGACGCCGGCAACGCGCTGCTGTCGCTGGCGGCCGACACGGGGGCCGACCTGCTGGTCATGGGGGCCTACGGCCACGCGCGCCTGCGCGAGATGCTGCTGGGCGGCGTGACTGCCACCATATTGCGTGACATGACGTTGCCGGTGCTGATGGCGCACTAGCAGGCGCCGGGTGCGGCCGGCCCGGCGATGTGGCGGCTCAGGCCGCCACGCACTCGGCTTCGATGCGGCCTGCGGCCAGGTCCTGCAAACCGGGCAGGTCGAGAATGCGCAGGTCGCGGTTGTTCAGGTCGATCCAGCCGGCCTTGCGGAAACGCGCCAGCAGGCGGCTGATGCTCTCGATGGTCAATCCCAGGTAGCCGCCGATATCTTCGCGCGACATGCGCAGCTGGAAGCTGGACGGCGAGAAGCCGCGCGCGGCGTAGCGCGCGCCCAGCTGGGTCAGCAGCAGCGCCAGGCGCTGCTCGGCGCGCATGTTGCCAAGGAATAAAGCCACCGCCTGCTCGCGCTGGATCTCGCGCGCCATGGTGCGGTGGAACTGCCGCATCAGCTCGGGCACCTGGGCCACCAGCTCCTGCAGCCGGGCGAACGGAATCTCGCACACTTCGCTGTCTTCCAGGGCCACCGCGCTGCAGCTGTGCTGGGCGGCGCCGATCGCCTCCATGCCCAGCAGGTCGCCGGCCATGTGGAAACCGGTGATCTGCTGCTCGCCACGCTGGTTCACCTGGGCCGTCTTGAAGTGGCCCAGCCGCACCGCGTACAGGCTGCCGAAGGACTGGCCCATGCTGAACAGCTGCTCGTCGCGCTGCACGCGGCGGCGACGCGAAATGATCTGGTCCAGGCGGCGCATCGTGTCCTCGCCCAGTCCCTGCGGCAGGCAGAAGCGGTTGAAGCTGCACAGGCCGCAACGCGGCTGGGCCGGTGCGCGGAGGGCGGAGGCGATGGGAATGGTGGCGTTCACAGTGGACTCCTGGAATTGGGGATGGCTAAGTTGAGTCACAGTATCGACCATGCCTGCCCGGCGCGCTATCGGGTATCCCGGCCAGATGCTGTAGGGGATCCCCTACGCGAGCGAAAAACAAGCGGGTTTGATCTGGATCAAAGAACCGGACGGCCGTACGGCGCTACAGTCGCTTATGCGCTCAGGGAGGACAATATGGACAATTTGCATACCGCCGCACGCGACCGGATCCTGGCCATCCTGTCGGCCGGCGCCGACTTGACGCTGGCCACGCTACGCCCTGACGGCTATCCGCAGGCGACCACGGTCAGCTATGTAAACCAAGGGCTGGTGCTATACGCCGGCGTCGGGTTGGACAGCCAGAAGGCGCGCAACATCGCCTATTGTCCCAAGGTATCGCTGACCATCAACCTGCCCTATACCAACTGGAACGGCATCCGCGGCATCTCGGCGGCCGCTACCGCCACCATCGTCAACGGCGCCGACGCGCTGGAGCGGGTAGCCGCGCTGATGGTGCACAAGTTTCCTGAGATTAAGCACATGCAGGCGGCAGGCAATCCGCCCGGCTGGGGCAGCGTGCTGGTGCTGCGCATCGTGCCGCAAGTGGTCTCGCTGCTGGACTACAGCGTGGAATTCGGCCACACCGAACTGTACGCGGTGCCGCCCGAGGCCTGCGCGGCGGACTGAGCGATGAATCCGGCGCAGCACCCCGGCATCAGAAAGTGACCTTGAGCGCCGCCGGCAAGCCGCCGGCCGCGATGGAAATGCC
This sequence comes from Massilia sp. NBRC 108631, assembly GCF_059704565.1. Taxonomy (NCBI): domain Bacteria; kingdom Pseudomonadati; phylum Pseudomonadota; class Betaproteobacteria; order Burkholderiales; family Oxalobacteraceae; genus Massilia; species Massilia sp. NBRC 108631. Next base: position 3,149 of record NZ_BAAKJE010000272.1, on the reverse strand, counting down.
TTCCACCGTCAGGCCTTCCTGGGCCTGCCGGAACGGCAGCACGCCGTCGCGGCCCAGCTGTTCCACGCGCTGCACCCTGCCTGCGCCCGGCCCCAGCACGCGCAGCACCACCGAACCGTCGCGCGGCAGGCCGACGGCATACACCGCGTCGCCCTTGCTGGTGAAACGCCAGCTGTCCTCCCCGAACTGTTTCCACGGCCGGGTGCCGTAGATCGCCTCGCCGTTGTTGTCCAGCCAGGCGCCCACTTGCTGCAAGGTGCGCTGCTGCTCCTCGGGAATGACGCCGTCGGCCCTGGGCGACAGGTTGAGCAGGTAGAAGCCGCCCTTGCTGACCGTATCGACCAGGCGGCCGACGATGGCGCCGCCGCCGGCCACCTTCATGCCGCTGGTATAGCCCCAGGTGCTGCCGATGGCGTCGTCCACCATCCACGGGCCGGGCCGGATGTCCGGCGGCGAGCGCGCGCCGATCTTCTCGAAGTCGATGATGGCGCCGACTTGCTGCGTATCGTCGTTGCTGGGGGCGTAGGCCACGAACTTGCTGCCGATCGAGACTTCCTTGTTCCAGGCTCGGGCGCGGTTGTAATAGTGGGCCGCCACGCGCAGCTTGAGCGGATCCAGCACGCGCAGGTTGACGCCGTTGTCGAACCACAGCAAGTCCGGCTGGTACTGGTCGATCAGCTCCAGGTTGCGCGCCAGCCAGTCGCTCAGGAAGCGCGTCATGGCAGCCGGGCTGCGGTCGGCCACGTTGTAGAAGGCGGCCCACTTCGGGTCGTACAGGTCCGCCTGCGCCGCTTTGAGCCTGTCGTCCAGCGCCTGCGGCGGGTTGATAAAAGTGAAATTCTCCACGCCGTGGTTGGACACGCCGAACTTCATGCCTTCCTTGCGCACGGCGGCAGCCAGCTCGCCGATCAGGTCGCGCTTCGGCCCCATGCGGAGCGCGTTGAACGGGGTGACCTTGCTGTCCCACAGCGCAAAATTGTCATGATGCTGGGCGGACGGCATCACGAAGCGCGCGCCGGAGCGGCGGAACAGGCCGGCCCATTGGGCCGCGTCGAACTTCTCCTGCCGGAACATGGGGATGAAATCCTTGTAGCCGAACTGGTCGGGCGCGCCGAAATTGGCCGTGTGCCAGGCCAGTCCGGCGCCGTACATGTGCTTTTCATACCATTCGTTGCGGTGCGCGGGCACGGCGTACACGCCCCAGTGCATGAAGATGCCGAACTTGGCGTCCTCGAACCAGGCCGGAGTGCGGTAATGCTTGCGGATGGACTCCCAGTCCGCCTCGAACGGGCCGGCCGGCAGCGGCGTGGCCACCGCCGCGCCGGCCGCCGCCACGATGGCAGGCGTGGCCGGCGGTCCCATGACGCCGTAGTCGTACAGCCTCGACTCTGGCACGCCGCCCCGGTCCGGCTTGGGCAGCGGGCCGGCCACGGCCAGTGCCGGTATCAGCAGTGAAAGTATCAGTCGCGTGCGTGACATCGCGGTCTCCGATAGTTATTTTAGCTGCCTGCTAGCGTAGCGCGCTCTCACGTTTCGCGCACGTATCGCTTTGTATCACTCATAAACATGATTAGATTGCGTCAGCCGTTGACACTGGTGAAACGACTCTCGATACTCGAAATCCTCGCGGGCGACCGCTCAGCCAAGACCTTTATGCACACCTATCGCATCGCCGGCATCGCAACGGCGCTGGCCGTGGCGCTGGACGCCGGCGCCGCCACGGCGGCCGGTCCTGTTCAAATCGCCGGCAAGCAGCTGGAAAACCTGGACCGCGGGGTAAGCGCCATTGCCGCCAATGGCGCGGTATTTGTCAGCTGGCGCGCCCTGGCCACCGACCCGGCCGGCATGACCTTCAATCTCTACCGCGACAGCCGGCGCGTAAACGCCGCGCCGCTGAATGCCACCAACCACCTGGACGCCGCAGGCAGCGCTGCAGCCGCCTACACGGTGCGGCCGGTGCTGCCTGGCGGCGCCGAGCAAGCGCCGGCCAGCGCGGGCGCCACATGGCCGCGGCAGTACAAGACCATCCCGGTCCAGAAGCCCGCCGACGGCGCCACGCCGGATGGCAAGCGCTACGGCTACGAGATCAATGACGGCTCGGCGGCCGACCTGGACGGCGACGGCAGCTATGAGCTGATCGTGAAGTGGCAGCCGGCCAATGCGCGCGACAATTCGCAAGCGGGCGACACCGGCCATACCTATATCGACGCCTACAAGATGGACGGCACCCGCCTGTGGCGTGTTGACCTTGGACGCAACATCCGCGCCGGCGCGCACTACACCACGTTCCTGGTGTACGACTTCGACGGCGACGGCAAGGCCGAACTGATGGTCAAAACCGCCGATGGCACTGTCGACGGCAAGGGCGCGGTCATCGGCGATCCGAAAGCCGACCACCGCAACGACAGGGGCTACATCCTGTCCGGCCCCGAATTCATCACCGTGTTCAACGGCGAAACCGGCGCGGCCATGGCCAGCGCGCCCTACCTGCCCGGCCGCGGCGATGTGGCGGCATGGGGCGACGCCTATGGCAACCGGGTAGACCGCTTCCTCGGCGGCGTGGCCTACCTGGACGGCGCCCGCCCCAGCGCCATCTTCTCGCGCGGCTACTACACGCGCGCCGTGGTCGCGGCCTGGGACTGGCGCGGCGGGAAGCTGAGCAGCCGCTGGGTGTTCGACAGCGACGTGGCGGGCGGCGAGGTGAACCACCAGGGCGCGCACTGGCTATCCGTGGCCGACGTGGACAACGACGGCCAGGATGACATCATCTACGGCGCGGCCACCATCGCCAGCAGCGGAAAAATGTTGTACAGCACCGGTCTGTGCCACGGCGATGCCCTCCATGTGGGCAAGCTGAACCCCGCCCTGCCCGGCCAGCAGGTTTTCATGGTGCACGAAACCCCGAGCTGCTACGGCAAGCACGGCGTGGAGATGCACGACGCGGCCAGCGGCAAGCTCCTGTGGAGCCTGGACGGCAAAGGCGCTGACGTCGGACGCGGCGTCTGCATGGACATCGACCCTGCCCACCTGGGAGAGGAATGCTGGGCCTCGGTAGGCGGTTTGATGAGCGCGGCAGGCGTGCAGATATCCAGCGAACGCCCGCGCCGCATCAATTTCGCGGCCTGGTGGGACGGCGACCTGCTGCGCGA
>NZ_BAAKJE010000271.1:0-62319 GCF_059704565.1 Massilia sp. NBRC 108631 | reverse complement strand
CCGGGCCGCACCAGCACCTGGTAGCGCTTTTCCTTGTCCGGCTGGCCGTTCCTGAAGGTCTGCACCAGCGTGTCCAGCTGCGCCGAGGCGTCCGGCAGGCGGAAGGCGTCCGCCTTCTTCAGGATGGCCTGCACGTCCGTCGCGCCGGCGTGCCCAGCAGCCGCCAGCATGGCGGCGAGAATGAGTTGCTTAAACATGGGCGAGCGCCTCCACAACGGATTGTTTGGCAGCCTTGCGGCTGATGAACCAGGACGCCAGCGCCGACAGCAGCGCCACCGCAAGCACGGCGCCCGCATACATCGGTACCGACACCGACACCGCAAGCGGATAGCCGTTGCTGCGGCCGGGCGGCGGCGGCATCTGGATGCCCGCCAGCAGCAGGAACAGCGCCACGCCGCCCGCCAGCAGCATGCCGGCCAGTGCGCCGCCGCTGCCCAGCGCCAGTCCCTCCAGCGTGAACACGCGCATCACTTCGCCCGGCGTGGCGCCCATGGCGCGCAAGGTGCCGATTTCCCGGGTCCGCTCCAGCACCGCCATGGCCAGCGTGTTCGTGACGGAGAACAGCACGATCACCAGCACGATGGCGCCAAGGAAGCCGAAGATGCGGTCGTACAGGCCTTTCACGCTCTGATAGAACACGGCCTGCTGCAGCCAGGTGCGCACTTCCAGCGCGGGGCCGGATGCCTGCAGGGAGGCGGCGGTGGCGCCGGCGAGCGCGATGTCGTTCAGGTAGATGCTCAGCGTGCTCACCTTGTCGGTCAGCAGCAGCGCCTGCGCGGTGGCCAGGTCCACCATCGCCAGCCGCTTGTCGATGTCGGAAATGCCGGTGCTGACGATGCCGGTGACGTGGACGTCCACTGCGTTGAGGCTGCCGTTCACGGTGGTGGCCATCAGCGTGAGCACGCTGCCGGGCTGCGCGTTCAGTATCCGCGCCAGTCCTGTGCCGATCACCATGCCGGGCCCGTTGCCCGCGTCCTGTCCGGGCAACCGGCGGTCCAGCAGCTCGCCCGCTTCGCGTTTCATGAACGGTCCCTTGACGAGGAACTCCTGCGCAGCGTCCACGCCGGTGCCGAGGAAGATCTCGCTCTTGTCGCCATTGCTGATCAGTCCGGAGAACTGCAAGCGCGGCAGCACGCGCTTGACTTCCGGGCGCGCCAAGAGCTGCCGCGTCACGCCGGGGGCATCCCGCAGGCCGAATTCCAGCGGCATGTTCTCCACGCCGTTGAAGTGCCCGCGCGCGGCCAGCACCAGGTGGCCGGTGTCGCGCGCGCTTGCCTCGGCCAGCGACTCGTAGGTGTACAGCGCGAAGCCGCCGCCCAGCAGCGCGGCGGCAGTGCCAGTGGCCGTGATGGCCAGCGTGACCATTGAACGGCGCCGGTTGCGCATGGCGTTCTTTAGCGCCATCGACAGCCATTTGAACTTAGTGAGCATGGCGCGCTCCTTCGAGCAGCACGCCGTCGGCCAGCGCCAACGCGCGGTCGCAGTGGCGCATCATGCGTTCGTCGTGGGTGGCCACCAGGAATGTGGTGCCGTGTTCGTGCGCCAGCTCCTTCATCAGCCCGATGATTTGCGCGGCGGTGGCAGCGTCCAGGTTGGCGGTCGGTTCGTCCGCGATCACAAGCTGCGGTTGCTTGACCACGGCGCGCGCAATCGCTACGCGCTGACGCTGTCCGCCGGACAGCTGGTCCGGCCGATGCTTGCCCAACCCTGCCAGCCCCACGCGCGCCAGCGCGGCATCGACGCGGCGTGCGCGCTCTGCGGCCGGCACGCCCAGCAGGTAGAGCGGGAATTCCACGTTGTCGTAGGCGCTCATCACCGGCACCAGATTGAAACTCTGGAAGACGAAGCCGATGGTCTGGCGGCGCAGCAGCGTCTTGCGCGCATCGTCGGCCGCAAGCAGCGGCCGGCCGGCGTACAGCAGCTCGCCGCAGTCGGCCTGGTCCAGCAGGCCGCACAGGTTCAGCAGTGTGCTCTTGCCGCTGCCGGACGGGCCGGTAACGGCAACGATCTCGCCGCGCACCACGGCCAGCTCCACGTTGCGCAGCGCGTGCACGGTGTTTCCGCCAAGGGTGTAGGACTTGCCGATGCCGCGCAGCGACATCAAGGGTTCGGCGGCGCGCATCACAATCCCAGCTCCTTCAGGCGCGCTGCCGCCTTGGTGGCTTCCGCCGACTGTGGCGCTGCCTCCGCCAGCTGGCGCAAATAAGCCGCTTCGTCCGCACTGCGCCTGTCGGCTGCGGCTTGTTTGGCGGCCAGCGCCAGCAGGCGGGCGCGCACCGGCGCGGGGGATTGGGCAAAGACGGGAGACTTCAGCGCAGCGTCCAGCGCACGCAGGCCGCTGGCGCGGCGGTTCATGAAATCGGGCAGGGCGAGCAGGGTGTTGGCGGCCACCAGGCGCGTCTCTACGCTTTCGGGCGCGCCGCCGAACAGCACCTCGTCGTGCGCAGGCGTGAGCTGCGCCAGCGCCTTTTCGATGGCGTCCGCGCCGCTCTCGGCGAACTTCATCTTGTGCCAGGGCAGAAGCGCGTCGCGGCCTTTCAGCGCGGTGGCGGCGCCTTGGTAGGCGGCCAGCAGCGGATGGCCTGGGTGGCTTGCCGCCAGGGACTCGAAAGTGGCGGCGGCCGCGTCGCGCGCGCTGCTATCGCCCGCGGCGCCAGCCTGGAACTGTTGGCGTGCCTGGACAAATCCGGCCGGCGCCATTTCCTGGGGCGCGGCAGATGCCAGCAGGCAGGCGCCGCCCAGCAGCATGGCGAGGATGGTTCGTTTCATGGTGTGCTCCGGTGGTTGATCGATAGTGTCAGGCTAAAGATCAAGCGCAGCGGCAGCCACCGGCTTGCGACGAAACAGGGTTGGGCGGCGCCGAAACGCAGTGGCGGCGGCGCCGGTTTGTCAGGCCTCTGCGGCGATGCGTGCGGCCAGGCCGGCGATCATTGTCTCCATGCCGAAGACGAAGCGGGAATCGAAGTCAGGATCGAAGATGTGTTCGCGCGCATCAGTCAGGTGCGGGAACATGGCGTGCTTGCTGGCGAAGTCTCCGCCGCGCCGCATCAACTCCTTGGCGTCCAAGTGCTCGGGCGCAATGCCGCTTTCCTCGATCACGAAGCCCAGGATGAAGTACATGATGCCGAACGCGCCCCACGAAGCAGTGCGCGGATTGGCGCCGCCGTCGTGCAGCGGCGTCATCAGGGCCTCGCCCACGCGCATCACGTTTTCGGACACCACGTAGGTGCCGGCGAACACGCGCGCACCGTCGCGCCGCGCCAGCAAGGCCCGGCGTACTTCTCCCGCCACCGCCATCAGCCGCTGCTGCCAGGTATCGGCATCCGGTGCGCTGCGCGCTACGTCGTGCATCAAAGCATCCGCCATGCCGTCCAGCAGCACCTGTTTGCTGGCGAAGTGCCAGTACAGCGAAGCGGCCTTGATCTCCAGTGCATCGGCCAGGCGGCGCATGGTCAGGCCCTCCAGGCCCGTTTCATCCAGCAGTTCGAGCGCCTTGGCGATCACCGCGTCCTTCTGTATGGCCATATTCTTCTTTACATGGGTTATCTAACGATGTTAGTTTACCATACCTAACGATGTTAGATTGGAGAAAATATGAAACTCGAAGCGGATGTAATCGTGGTGGGCGGCGGCCCGGTGGGGCTGACTTTGGCCTGCGAACTGCGGCTGGCGGGGCTGGACGTGCTGCTGCTGGAACGGCGCGCCGAGCGCGTATCCAATTCGCGCGGCATGGGCATGCATGGACGCACGCTGGAGATGCTGGGCCTGCGCGGGCTGGCGCCGCGCTTCCGTGAGCGCGCGCTGCCGTTCAGCATCGGCCACTTCGCCGTGCTGGACACGCGGCTGGACTTTTCGGTGCTCGATCCGCAGTACGGCGTAAACCTGGTGATACCGCAGTCGGTCACCGAGGAGCTGCTGGAGGCGCGTGCCGCCGAATTGGGCGTGCGTGTGCAGCGCGGCGCGCTGGTGCGCGAGCTTTGGCAGGATGAAGAAATCGTATCCGTCGGCGGCGACATCGATGGCGCAGCCTTCACCGCACGCGCGGCCTGGCTGGCAGGCGCGGACGGTGGCCGCAGCCTGGTGCGCCAGCAGGCCGGCATTGCGTTCGAAGGGCATGCGGCCTCCGTGTACTCGATGCTGGGCGACGTGCGCCTAGGCGCACCGTTGCCCGGCAAGGCGCACACGGTAGTCAACCAGGCCGGCGTGCTGATGGTGGTGCCGATGGGCGACGCCTATCACCGCATCATCCTGATCGATGCGCAGCGCTGCCGCGAGCCATCGCAGCAGCCGCCCACGCTGGAAGAGCTGGCCGAAGGCGCGTGCCGCGTCGCTGGCTATGACTTGCAGCTCTCGGACGCGGTGTGGCTGTCGCGCTTCTCGGATGAAACGCGGCTGGCAGCCCAATACCGCAAAGGCCGCGTGCTGCTGGCGGGCGACGCCGCGCACATCCACATGCCTGCGGGCGGGCAGGGTATGAACGTCGGCATGCAGGACGCGTTCAACCTGGGCTGGAAGCTGGCCGGCGTGGTGAAAGGCGAAGCCGGCGCGGCGCTGCTGGACAGCTACGATAGCGAACGCCGCGCGGTCGGCCAGCAACTGCTGGTCAACACCATGGCGCAGACAGCGCTGCTGACAGCCTGCGACACGCGCGGCCTGGCACTTCGCCAGCTGATGGACGGCCTGCTGCGCGATCCGGCCACCAACCGTGCGCTGGCACTGGAAGTGTCGGGCTTCGGCATCAGCTACCCCGCCAGCCTGTCGATGGCGCCGGACGGCTGCCGTGTGCTGGAGCAGTGGACCGGTGCGCGCGTGCCGGACTGCCCGCTGCATCTGGCCAGCGGCGCGCAGGTGCAACTGCACACCCTGTTGCACAGCGGCCGCTGGCTCTACCTGCGCTTGTGCGACGACGCGCCAGCGGGCGTATGCGCACCGGGCCAGGTGCAAACGGTGCGCGCCACGCTGCGGGAGCCGGTTTCCGGGCTGGCCGGCGCCGCCGCGTTGCTGGTGCGTCCGGACGGCTACGCGGACTACGCGCTGGCCTGATCGAAAATATTTCGGCGGGCTCTGGTCAATTCCAAATCCCGCGTATATAATTCGGGCCTCAATTCCCTGATAGCTCAGTCGGTAGAGCGACGGACTGTTAATCCGCAGGTCCCTGGTTCGAGTCCAGGTCGGGGAGCCAGAACACAGAAAAGCCCAGCCTTAGCAGGTTGGGCTTTTTGCATTTTGCGCGCATTTTTACTGCGCTGTAGGAAGCTGCCGGCGGCAGGCGCCGGCTGGCCGGGCCGAGCTTACACGCTCTTCACCTGCAGGGTTTGATCTGCCGTCTTGATGTTGAACAGACGGTCGATGTTGGGATGCTTCCCCGGATTGGCACGGGCATCCTGGGTGTGTTCGGCATAAATCTTCAAGCCAAGTTCTGCCGCCTCGGGAGTAATCGCGCCCAGGGTCTCGGCCAGCCAGCAATAGACCCGGAGCGATCCCGCCTGGCCTTGCACATTTTCGATCTTTGCCGCTGGCGCGCCAGAGTGGTCGACCAGTTCGATTGCGGCAACCGCATCCCTTGAGGGAAGCAGGGAGAGGTTGTCGGAAAATTTTTCGCTGAAGTTTGGTAGCTGCATAGGTACTCTTGCAAGTTTTCATGTGGATAAAGCAGCATTTTGTCACATGTTTTAGCTCGCGGCAGCGCACATCGTCGACACCAACGCGGCGGCAATCACGATTTGCGATGGACCATTTCCCTTACCGGCTATCAAAACGTAACTTTTGATCGGCTTTCGCTATCAAATTCCCGCACACCATGCGCATTATGGCAACGGCAATTGCCCTGGATGGCTGAATGAGGTGGACGGCTGCTGCACCGGCCAGTATCCTTGCACTATGTACACGCGGGCAGGTTTCGCGAATGGAAAAAACAAAAGGGATGAAGATGGTAACGGATGAGAAGGTTGTATATGGCACTGAGGATTTGCTGACCAGTCTGTGCGACTCGGTCACGCGGGTGCTGAACATCGCAACGCAAAGCACGGTGCACTATTCTGCGATGGTGCAGCGGATCACCAAGGTTGGCCTGAAGCCCGATATCGGCTGCTTCGTGCTGTTCGACGGCGGTTTTACCGGCTTGGTGGTGCTGAACTTCGGTAAAGACACGGCGATGGAGCTGTACGAGCGCTACATGCTGCACATGGGCATGCCCAAGTCCGAGCTGGCCGGCTCGCACACCTCGGACGAAGTGTCCAACATCCTGGGCGAGTTGATGAACCAGATCGTGGGCGACTTCACCGGCAAGATCCGGCGCGAGCTGCAGACCAACATCACCCAGAACCAGCCGAAAATGCTGGTGCTGACCAAGCAGGTGATGCTGAACGTGGACACGCCGCTGGACCGTCCTGAGATGCGCCGCGTGTCGTTCTACACCGAGAAGAATAACGTGTTCTACCTGGAGCTGGCGATCGACCGCACGGAGTTCATCCGCCTGCACGACTTCGACCCGCATGAAGCGCCGGATCCGGACGCGCTGATGGACATGGACCATTCCAGCCCGTCGAGCGACAGCGCCGCCGCCTCGCAAGCGCAGGAAGACAACGACGAGCTGCTCAAGTCCCTGGGCATGTAAATTCGCCGGCGGGCCCTAGCGCGGCAGCAGTGCCGGGCAGAAGCCGTGGCGCGCTTCGAAGGGGTTGAGCCACAATTCCTTGCGCCCGAACAGGGCGGGGTCGAGCTGCCTGTTGGGCAGCTCGAAGCGTTTACGGGTGCACAATTTGGCGCGCCGCAGGTCGTTGCGGTGATATTGCAGTACCAGCCGTTCCAGCGAACCGTCCGCCAGCAGTGCCTCCATGCCCGCCGTGATGCGGCGGTGCAGCCGCTTTTCGCGCGGCGCCACGAAGAACAGCGACGGAATCCGGTCGTGCAGCAGCAGGGTTTCTTCCACTGCCAGGGCGGGATAGTCCGGCTTGTGGGTATCGTACTCGGCAAAGATCTCGTTTACGCCGCGCGGCAGGTAGTCGAAACGGCCGGCCATCAGCATCTGGAACAGGCCGGTGTAGCTGCTACCCGTGACCACCGTGAGATGAGCCTCTTTCAGCGACTGCAGCGTGGCCCAGGCGCTGCCGCTACCGGCCTTCAGGCGCGCCAGGTCGGCCAGCGTGCGCGTGGCGCGCAGTGCGGGCTGGCTTTTGGCGTCGATCAGGAAGATGCGCCAGGATTGCAAGCCCAAGTCGATCGGGACTGGCACCGGCTTCAGTTCGCGCATCCAGTCGGGCGTGGCGGGGTAGGCCGTCAGGTTGACCAGGTCGCCGTCCTTGAGTGCCTGGAACAGGCGCGGACGCTCCATGTGCGCCACCGCATGCCGGATTTGATAGGGCCCGAATTCGGGCACGGTGCGCTCCAGTACGGCGGTCAGCAGCGCATTCGCGTATTCTCGCCGCCGGTCGGCCTTGGAGACAGGCTGGTCGAAGATGACGACATCGACGGCAACAGCGTGGCCTGCCTCCAGCAGGGCTGCTGCCAGCAAGGCGCGAATGCAAAGACGGGCTATCGATTTCCGCATGGGGGCCACCTTACTGCATGATCGCGCCGGCTGTCCAACAATGCAAACTTTCAATAAGCCAGCGGATTGGCTAATATGATTCAATGAAAAAGACAACATTACTACGCGTCGTGCCGGCAGTCGCCGCTGGCGCCCTGGCGCTGTATGCCGGCATCGGCTTTCTGGCGCTGCCTGCTATCGTCAAGAGCCAGGCCGTGCAGCTCGTCGCCGACAAGCTGCACCGCCAGCTCACCATCGACGATGTGACATTCAATCCGTTCACGCTGGCGATGGAGATCCGCGGCTTCAAGCTGATGGAGCCGCAGGGCGGCGCCGTTTTCGCCAGTTTCGATGCGCTGTCGCTGGACCTGGCGGGTGAGACGCTGTGGCGCATGGCGCCGGTGGTGCAGCAAGTGCGGCTGGCGCAGCCTTACGTGCACCTGGTGCGCACCGATGCGAACCACTACAGCATAGACGACATCATCGCGCTGGCCGCCAGCCAGCCGCCGTCGCCGGAGCCGGCGCGCTATGCGGTGAACAATATCCAGCTCGAAGGAGGGCGCATCGCGTTCGAGGATATGCCCGCGCGCGCCACGCATACGGTGGAGGGGCTGAAGCTGGGCGTGCCGTTCGTGTCGTCCATGCCGGCCGACGTGCAGGTGTTTGTCGAGCCTTTGCTGAGCGCGAAGATCAATGGCGCGCCGCTGCTCCTGAAGGGCAAGGCGCTTCCGTTCGGCGCCGCGAAGGAAGTGCAGGTGGAATTGAACCTGGACGACGTGGCGCTGCCGCGCTACCTGGACTACCTGCCGGGCAAGCCGAATTTCAAGCTGCCCAGCGCTTCGCTGAGTACGCGGCTGACGGCCAGCTTTGTGCAGCCCAAGGACAAGGCGGCCGCGCTGGTGATACGGGGCGACGCCAGCCTGAAAAACCTGGCGCTGACCCGGCCGGATGGCAAGCCCTTGCTGAAGCTGGCGGCACTGGACGCCAAGCTGGCCAGCCTGGATATCTTCGCCGGCCGCTACGACCTCGCACGCGTGGCCTTCGACGGGCTGGACGTGGAAGTGGCGCGCGACCGCAAGGGGCAACTCAATTTCGGGCAGCTGATGCTGCCGGCGGCTCCCGCTGCAAAAGTGGCGTCCGCGGTGCCTGCAGCATCTGCCGCGTCGGCGGCGCCTGCAATATCTGCAAGCGCTGCGGCAGGGCCGGCTGGCGCAGCGGCGCCTGCGGTGGCCGCCGCCAAACCCGCGCAGCCGCCGGCGGGCACGCTGGTATCGCTGAAGGAACTGGAGTTCACCAATGCCTCGCTGCGCTACGCCGACGACACGCCGCAAGCGGCCGCCAAGGCCGATGTTGAAAAGTTTGCCGCGACCATACGGGGCATCGTAGCCGATACCGGCAAGAAGACCGTGGCAATCGCCGAAATGGCATCCACGGGCGCCAACCTCGCTTACACGCAGGGCAAGCGCGCCGCCGCACAGCCTGCGGCCGGGAAGCCCGCCGGCAAGGCCCGGGACGGCGACGAACCCTACCTGGTGACGGTGGGCCGCCTGGACATCCAGGACTGGTCGCTGCGGGTGGACGACCGCAGCCATGCCGAACCTTCGGTCTTTGCCCTGTCGCCGGTCAGCCTGGCGCTGCAGGACGTCTCCAGCGCTCCCGCCAGCCGCAGCAAGCTCGATCTGAAGGCGACCGTGAACAAGACCGGCCAGCTTGGTATCGCCGGCACGCTGGGCCTGTCGCCGTTCAGCGCCGACCTGGCGCTGGACCTGAAGAATATCGGCCTGCTGCCGCTGCAGCCTTACGCCACCGACTACGTTAACCTGCGTTTCACGCAGGCGGCACTCAGCACCAGGGGCAAGCTGCTGCTGGATACCGGTAAGGATGGCGCGTTGGCGGGCGGCTTCAAGGGCGATGTCGGCTTGAACAACCTGGCCACGATCGATAAATCCAGCTCGAACGACTTCCTGAGCTGGAAAGCGCTGTCGTTCAGCGGCATGGACCTGAAGCTGCAGCCGTTCGCCATGAGCGTGGACAAGGTGGCGCTGAGCGACTTCTTCGCGCGCGTAATCATCGACCCAACCGGCCGCCTCAACGTGCAGGACATCAAGCGCAGCGCCGCCAACGAAGACCGCAGCCTGACTGAAGCTGGTTCGCGCGCCAAGGACGCCATTGCGCAGGCCAAGGCTGCCAAGGCCGCCAAGGCCGACGCAGCCAAGGCCGCCCCCGCAACTGGCGCCGGTGCAGCGCTGGCCGCCGCTCCGGCCGCCGATACAACGCCGCTGCCTCCCATCCGCATCGGCCAGTTCACGCTGTCCGGTGGACGCGTGCGCTTCACCGACAACTTCATCAAACCGAACTACACCGCCAACCTGAAAGGCATAGGCGGCACCGTCACCGGCCTGTCATCGGATGCCAACAGCAATGCCATCGTATCGCTGCGCGGTGAAGTCAACAGCGCGCCGCTGCTGATCTCCGGCCGCGTCAACCCGCTCAAGCGCGACCTGTCGCTGGACCTCAAGGCCGAGGTGCGTGGCATGGAGCTGGCGCAGCTGTCGACCTACGCGGACAAGTATGTCGGCTACGGCATCGAAAAAGGCAAGCTGACCTTCGAAGTAGGCTACCAGCTGGAAAACCGCGCGCTGAAGGCCGAAAATCGCCTGGTGCTCGACCAGCTGACCTTCGGCAGCGAAAGCACCAACCCCGACGCGACCAAGCTGCCAGTGGGCCTGGCCGTGGCGCTGCTGAGCGACCGCAATGGCGTGATCGACATCAACGTACCGATCGGCGGCTCGCTGGACGACCCGGAATTCTCGGTGGGCGGCATCATCCTCAAGATCATCGGCAATGCCATCGTGAAGACGGTGACCTCGCCATTCGCGCTGATCGGCTCCCTGTTCGGCGGCGGCGAAGAACTGTCCAAGCTGGACTTCGACGCCGGCCGCGCCAATCTGCTGCCGGCCAGCGAAACGCGGCTGCGCTCCCTGTCCAAGGCGCTTACCGAGCGTCCCGGCCTGAAGCTCGACATCACCGGCCGCGTGGATCCGGTTGCCGATCTGGAAGCGCTCAAGCACGTCGCCATCGAACGCAAGGTGCGCCAGCTGAAAACGCGCGACCTGCAGGCGCGTGGCGCGGTGCCCGAAGGCGGCGTGGAGGTGGGCAAGGACGAGTACCCGGCTTTGCTGGCGCGCGTGTACAAGGATGAAACCTTTGCCAAGCCGAAGAACGCCATCGGCCTGCAGAAGACGTTGCCGCAGGCGGAGATGGAAAAGCTGATGCTGGCCAATTCCGCCGTCTCCGAAGCCGATGTGCTGGCCTTGGGCGGACGCCGCGCGCAAGCTGCCAAGGAGTGGCTGATCACCACCGGCGCGGTGCCGGCGGAGCGGGTTTTCATCGTCACAGCCAAGGCTTCGCCGTCATTCTGCGGCGTGGACTTCGCGCTGCGCTGATAGCTCTCTTTGGTCTTGCATAACACATATCATGAAAAAAATGTTGTTCGCGTTTATATAGGGCATATATAATTCGCGCTCTTTGATGCAAGGTGTTGGGCCGCGCTACTAGCGCGGCCTTTTGCGTTTTGCACAACATAACACTCCCGGCAAGGGAGGGGCGGAGACACTCTCTCTAACCAAGCACGACCCAGACAGGAATGTGAATGATTAAGATGTCCAAGATGCAGAAGCGTTTTTCCCGCACCGGCAGCGCCGTACTGGCGCTGAGCGCGCTGGTGCCAGCCGGCGCGGCCATGGCCCAATCGGCAGATGCACAGCAAGCGCAAGCCGGCCAGCTGGAGACGGTCACCGTGACCGCGCAGCGCCGTACCGAAAACATCCGCGACGTGCCGGTATCGGTCTCCTCGCTCAAGGATGAAAAGCTGGACGTGATCCTGTCCGGCGGACAGGACATCCGCGTACTGGCTGGGAAAGTGCCTAGCCTGAACGTGGAATCGTCGACCGGCCGCGTGTTCCCGCGCTTCTATATCCGTGGCTACGGCAACGCCGACTTCAGCACCTTCGCATCCCAGCCCGTGTCGCTGATCTATGACGACGTCGTGCAAGAGAACCCTATCCTCAAGGGCTATCCGATGTTCGACCTGGCCAACGTGGAAGTGCTGCGCGGTCCGCAAGGCACGCTGTTCGGCCGTAACACCCCGGCCGGCGTGGTCAAGTTCGAATCCGCCAAGCCTAGCCTGAAAGGCATGGAAGGCTATTACAACCTGTCCTACGCCAGCCACGGCACCACCAACGTCGAAGGCGCGGTCAATGTTCCGCTGTCGAACGAATGGGCGATGCGCGTGTCCGCACTGCGCCAGCACCGCGACGACTACGTCTCGAACGCCTTCACCAAGGAAGACGATTCGATGGAAGGCTACAACGAACACGCCGAGCGCGTGCAAGTGCTGTACAAGCCTAACGCCGACTTCAACGCGCTGTTCAACGTGCACCAGCGCGTCACCAGCGGCAGCTCGCGCCTGTTCCGCGCCAATATCATCAAGAAGGGCACCAACGACCTGGTTGATGGTTTCGACGCCGACAAGATCTACACCAACGGCCAGAACTTCCAGAACCTGAAAACCGCCGGCGGCAACGTGCGCCTGAGCTGGGACCTGGGCGCCGTCAAGCTGTACTCCATCACCGGCTACGAAGCCATCAGCGAATACCTGAGCCGCGGCGACATCGACGGCGGTAACCCGGGCAACGCGCCGGCCGTGCCGTTCCAGGTGGAGACTGCAGGCAGCATTCCAGACCTGAAGCAGTACTCGCAAGAGTTCCGCGTGGAGTCGAAGAATGCCGGTCCGATAAACTGGCAGGCGGGCGTGTATTACTTCAATGAAGATGCCACCGGCGGCACCGACAACTTCAACACCGCCGGCGTGCGCACCACCCGCGTCACCAGCCAGCAGAGGAACACCGCCTGGGCGGCGTTCGGTTCCGTCAACTACGCCGTGAACGAGCAGTTCACCGTGCGCGGTGGCCTGCGCTACACCAAGGACAAGAAGGACTTCAACACCCTGGAAGCGATCAACACCACATTGGTCGGTCCGAAGTCGGTGGAGGCTAGCAAGGACAAGATCAACTGGGACCTGAGCGGCACCTACGCGCTGAACAAGGACGTGAGTGTATACGCGCGCCTGGCGACCGGCTTCCGTGCTCCGAGTATCGCCGCTGCATCGACCTCGGTGCCAATCACCGTGGCCGACGCTGAAACCATCACCTCGGTCGAGGCCGGCGTGAAGGCAGACCTGCTGAACCGCCGCGCGCGCGCATCGCTGAGCGTGTATCAGTATGACGTGAAGAACCAGCAGCTGACGGTTGTCGGCGGCAATTCCAACGTCAATAAGCTGATCAACGCGGCCAAGACCAAGGGTCATGGCCTGGAAGGCGAGATCGAAGGCTTCATCACCAACCAGTTCAAGGTGGCGCTGAGCGGTTCGTACAACTTCACCGAAATCAACGACGCCTCGCTGTCGGTGAACAAGTGTGCGCAGTGTACGGTGACCGATCCGATCAATGCGGCCGGCCGCGTGGTCATCGACGGCAATGCGCTGCCACAGGCGCCGAAGTGGATCTTCAACGCCAGCGCGCGCTACAACTGGCCGCTGGCCGAAGGCAACTTGTTTGTGCTGACCGACTGGTCCTACCGCAGCAAGGTGAACTTCTTCCTGTACGAAGCCAAAGAGTTCACCGGCAAGCCGCTGACCGAAGGCGGCGTGCGCGTGGGCTACAACTGGGCGGGCGGCAAGTATGAAGTGGCAGCATTCGGCCGCAACATCACCGACACCCAGCGCATCACCGGCGCCATCGACTTCAACAACCTGACCGGTTTCATCAACGAGCCGCGCCAGTGGGGCGTGCAGTTCAAGGGCAGCTTCTAAGCAGCCCGCAAGCTGTCCGGGGTCGGGAGAATATTTTCAACCTGCTCTGGACAGCCTGAAAAAGGCTCACTATAATGTGGCCTCTTTTCCCTGATAGCTCAGTCGGTAGAGCGACGGACTGTTAATCCGCAGGTCCCTGGTTCGAGTCCAGGTCGGGGAGCCAGAATTCAGCAGCAAACAAAAAGCCCAGCCTTAACAGGTTGGGCTTTTTGCGTTTCAGATGCCTTCTGTTCGCGCATAGCGGGCCGCAGTGAGGCTATTGTGCGAGGGGATGGCTACTCCTGAGGCGAGGTTCGCATGGTGCCGGGCGGCGGTTGACGGGACCGCGGATGCTGGGCCGAGCAGGAGCGGATAGGGAGTCTGGGCCGTCACAGATTATTATCGATCTCGGTCTGACCTGCCTGCAACTTCCGTTCTCGCCCCTAAGCAGACCGTGAACAATACGCGATGATTACGCGCGATGCGTTAAAAGCTGGTCGTGGTTCAATCGGCGCCCGCGCTGTTTGAGTTAGAGGATAAAAGTTCGGGGTCAATATTTTCGTTGATAAAGTTTGTTAAAACCAAATCCGAGGCCATGACTACGCTAAGTACCGAGTTAATTCGCTCCTGCGTTAAGATTAACGACATGCTCAGATTTCTGTTGGGATTATGTATTAAAAATGACGCTCCTGAAAATACCTTCAAGATTTTCAATATCCGAATATTGTATTGTAGATTCAGTTTCAGGTGCATTTTTCAATTTCCACGCGAGCTGCTTGGTTTGCTTGAAGAATGGCTTCTCCAGCAAAATGGAGAAGGTCTTTTCAATATTTTCTATATTTTGAAAACTCAACCCATCCGCTACTAACTCTAGCGAATGAATGCGATTCACATATATAGCTAGAAGGTCATCTATCTTATAACTTTTATCATGCAATTTTTTATTTTTTTCAAATGCCTCAGCTCTGCATAATCTGAAAATGGTATCTAGCATATCGCGAAAATAGACCTCGACTGCTGTCACGACGTTGATAACATGACTCTTTACAAGAGTCTCTATAGTCGCTTCGCTTGCGCCCAGTTCGACCACTTCTTTTAAAGCAGAGTCAGTGGCTTCATACAATTCTACGAAAGCTTTAATCGGGCGTCTCGCCCTGCTCGCTCGACATTTTTAATTGCTTGTAATTTTGACTATGTCCATATATTCGAATCCGCTTATGAAGCGGGTCTTGAAACCTGGTACTGGTTATTGCGAAATGATGTGGAAAACTTTAGCGGCCAGTGGGCTGCTTCTGGCCGTTAGAGGAACCAGCCATACGGAAATCCGTACCGCCACACATTGAATAGCTCAGAGGAACTCTCAACTCCACAAATTTGCATCACTTTCGTCAGGTACGCCAGAATTTGATCACGTTCCTCAGATTCTGAAGTATCGAAATTAGCCAGCGTAGCTTTCATTGCTTTAAGCACGGTCGAACGTTGTGGCCGCATGGGCAGCTCAGCAATCAGTGACTGAATTGCCGAATCCACTGCTGCCTGCGCAGCTGACCTTTGCGACTCATTGACTGCCCCAGGGTAGAACGTACTGGTATCTGGTCCAAACTTATGCTCCAACTGCAAACTACGCAAGCGCTGCATAACCTCAGGTGTTACAACCAATTTCTCATCATTAAAGCCAGTGGGCCAAACATAAAAAGTTAGTCCGTACATCCCGGCAAGTATGATCGTCAAGAGGAATAAAAGCGCACCTGCAAATATCTTCAAAAACAACTTGACTCCTATTTATTAGTTCGCAAAAGTTCAACGTATGGCGGCTATTGGCCGGTAGCGGCCCAACGTGATTAAAAGTTGAAACGCTAATTCTCGCAGGTAAATCCATAGTCCTTCTTATACCTGGCGACGTCATCCTTAGGCAAAGATTTGAAGAGAGCGCAGACGGTGAAACTGCCCATCTGCTTACCTTCCCGTTCGTAGCCCCAGTCGGAAATTTGCTCTCGCTTGAATTCGTATAACCCCCCCCCATTCCACTGATTTGACTACCTTTGGCTCATTCGCGAGGATGCCTGCGAATCCGCTGTTGACTTCTTTGAATGGAGTCATCCAGAAATGTTCAACGCCGTTGTTGTCGGACATCATCACCTTTAACTTGAAACCCATCGCGCCAGCAGGCGGATTTCTGGATATGGCAAGGAAGCTGTCCAACGTGCTTCGTGCTTTTTCTATTGCCATGGCCATATTCTTATCTTGAACGCTGACCATTTGGTGCTTGTCGGCGATTTTGTCGTCGGCATAGCTAAGGCCGGAGAACAGCGGCAACAGCATCAATGCAAATTTCATCATACAAGTGCTCACTGAAATAGTTGGCTAGCTAGACAGCCCAGTTCACAAGAAAAACCAAAGCCAATGTCAGTCTCTTGGCCGCTAACAGTCCGCATACTCAACTCGCGCCGCTGATTGCGCTGAAGTCATCGATGAGGTCTCGAAGTTCGGACCATGTTTCGTCCTTGTAGAATTTGATTTCAATCGGGAAACGCGGTTTTCCGGCGGCGTGGGCATTGAATTCCTCAAGGAATCTGTCGCGATTCGCGATGTAGTAAACAAATTCCCTCAACCCCGCGCCGACCCGACGATAGACTTCAACACAAAACTCCGGACGCTCGATGCATTCAAGTGCCATCTCAAGTGACAGCATTAGTTGGTTCTCCTCGGTCCGAGGCATGCCATTGTCTGGGAATCCATCATATTCCCACCGGACTACGGTCAGCCAAGGGATGGCATGCCGTGTCGCCTCCACCGGCATATGTGGAACGTACGTCCAAATAATTGGCAGACCGTCTTTCATCGTTTCAACGACGCGCACGAGTGATTCTGAGTTAATGGTCATCGCTGAGAAAAGTACTCACACTTGGGGGGTATGGAAACGTCCGTTGTTGGCCGGACCCGGCCGTTGGCGCTCAGGATAGCATGTTGCCGAAAAGGAAAAGTCACGAAATGTCACACCCGGCAGAACGCGCCCCGCAGCGGACGGTCACGCGGGCCGATCGAATTCTTGGGCCATCTCATCAGTGCCGTTACGAATGCCTACTTTCTGGCATATCCACCAGTAGGCGAGTCCGCTTGCGAGCCCCGATCCCAGATAATTCAGAGAATCATAAAGACCGGATTGCGCCCAGCGGACAGATGTGAACGGTCCAGCAAGCTCGATCCAGATAGGTATGGCACAGATAAAGCCGGCCATTCCGAACTGCCACCAACGCGTTAGACGTAACTTCCAAAACAAAAACGCAAGCGGTAATCCGAAGATAAGCGCGGCAATTATCGCGATAGGAAACCCGATGAACCAAACCAGCGGCAACGCGCACCAAGTGCCCGTTCCATGGGCAAGCCCAACGCCGCAGGTGCTAAATGTAGCTGCAGTCACGCCAATAACCGCAGCGACGCCAAGCATCGACGCAGTACGGAACACCGACTTGATAGTTAGAGGCACTGTTTCTCCATGTATGCGGTCGCGGTTTGCGAGACAAAGGCAACTCAAGAGCGGCTGCTTTTGGCCGAATGCGGTCCTTGATCACAGGATAGCATGTTGCCAATCCAAACAAACACGTGTTCCCGCCAGGACGGGCATGGCACGGACGTGACTCAGATGGGATCGCACTGAGAATTTAATTTTGGTTGGGGGCACTAGCATGCGTCTTTCGTCGCGAGGCGGCATGGCCTGGTCAGAGGCGCCGTCGCGGCGCGTCGCTTGCATTTAGTGCGGTTGCCTCATGCCCGCGCCAGTTGCGGCTTTCCCGCCGAGGTGGGCACATGCCGATATTCGTCTGGACCGCCAGGCCCAGTCGGCGATTCGGTCGGCGGTGTTCATCCCGCTGGCGCCGGTTTCCTCCCCGGTTTGCGGGTGTTCGTCGCATGGGCAAAACACGCGCAGCCGAGCCGCTAGAATGGCGGGACAGGTTCAACACGAGGAATTTAATGAGTTCTCCCGGATTTTTGCCATTCAACGCTGCTCCCGTGCCGGAAGTCAAGCACGACCGCCGCCTGGTGCGCCGCTACCTGCTGCAATCGGCGCTGCGCTTCAATGCCGGCTCGCTGCTGTTCCTGTCGCTGGCGATCGCGCTGCTGCCGCTCTGGCTGAACTTCGGCACGGCTGCGCCGGGCGAATCCGAGGCCCGCAAGCTGAGTCCGTACATGATCGGCGGCATCGTGCTGGCGGTGATGGCCTGGTTCGCGCTGCTGTCGAGCGGGATCGCGCGCAGCTATCTGGTCCGGCTGGGCGAGGAGGGCAAGGCGCTGTGTGCCGAGGGGATGGCTTCCTCGGTGGCGCGCCGCATCGATGCGCCGTTCAATTCCAGCATCACCTTTGACCTGTGCACCGAATCCTTGTCGGGACTCGCGCTCGGCACGGCGCTTGGCTACTCAGGCCCACCGGCGTTCTTCCACGATCCTTTCAAGGGCCGGATCGTTCTGGGCCGATGGCGCCCGATGGTGCTGGGGCGCCATGTCGAGGTGCGGGTATCGTCCGATTTGGGGCCCAGTTGCCACATCGAACTGCGTTGCCGCCCGGGCCTGGCCTGGTTCGCGATCCAGCAGGGCGAGTCGCTGAAGGCCGCCGAGATGGTGTGCGTCCAGCTGCGCCAGCACCTCGCGCGCCATGCAAACGTATTGGATGCGGCGCGTCGTGAACGCGAGCTGGAACGCACCTCGCTGCAGGCGCGCCTGTCGGCCTTGCAGGCCCAGGTCGAGCCACACTTTCTGTTCAATACCCTGGCCAATCTGAAGTACTTGATCCGCACCAACCAGCAGGGTGCGCAGGACATGCTCGACCACCTGGTCGGCTATCTGCAGAACGCGTTACCGGATATGCGCTCGGTGTCCTCGACCCTGGGACGGGAGATGGATCTTGTTAGCGACTACCTGGCGGTGATGCGCATCCGCATGGGCACGCGCCTACGCTTCGCAGTCGACGTGGAAGAGAACTTGCGCGGCTTGCCGTTCCCGCCCGCGATGCTGATCTCGCTTGTGGAGAACGCCGTCAAACACGGGTTGGAGCGGGCCAGCCGGCCTGGCCTGATCACCATCAGCGCAAGGTGTGAGAGCAAGGGGAGCGGCGAGTTGCTGGGCGTGTCTGTGGTTGACGACGGCGTCGGCTTGACTGAACAGGCCGGGCAGGGCACGGGACTGGCCAATATCGCAGAGCGCCTGCAGCTGTTGTATGGACGCGAGGCGAGCCTGTTCGTGGCGCCCGGCGACGGACAAGGCGTGCGCGCCGTGCTGACGGTGCCGGTGGCGGGGAGTCCTGCCTGATGCCCCGCGCCCTGATCGTCGAAGACGAGCCTCTGCTGCGGGCGGAACTGACGGACCAGTTGCGCGTCCTGTGGCCCGAGCTGCAGATCGCCGGCCAAGCCGAAAACGGCATCGACGCGGTGGCGGGCATCGATGCGCTGAAGCCAGACATCGTGTTCCTGGACATCCAGATGCCCGGCCTGAACGGCATGGAGGTGGCGCGCCATATTCCCGAGTCCTGCCAGGTGGTGTTCGTTACGGCTTACGCGGACTATGCCCTGGCCGCTTTCGATGCCGGCGCGTCCGACTACCTGGTCAAGCCGCTGACGACCGCGCGCCTGCTGCAGACGATCCGTCGCCTGAAGTCGCGTGTGGTCGCAAGCCCGCCGCCGGCCGTGTGGGAAAAGCTGTTCGAGCAGGAACGCGCGCCTGTATACCTGAAGTGGATCAAGGCTTCGAGCGGCAATACGGTGCGGCTGGTGATGGTGAGCGAAGTGCTGTACTTCCAGTCGGACGAAAAGTACACACGGGTGGTGACGGAGAACGGCGATGCGCTGATCCGGCTGCCTCTCAAGTCCCTGCTCGAGCAGCTGGACCCACAGCTGTTCGCGCAAATCCACCGCAGCGCCATCGTCAACCTGCAGGCTGTCGACCGGATCGAACGCAGCGAACAAGGGGGACGCGGCGGCGCCGGCCTGGAGGTGATCCTGAAGGGCCGGGCTGAGCGCTTGACCGTTAGTGAAGCGTACACCAGGCAGTTCCGCCAGATGTAGCTGGCAGCGGACAGGAAGCGTTCAAGTAGCACGCGGCATCGTGGCACAGTCGATGCCGACGGCATCAGGCAACACAAGAGCATTACAGCGTTTGCACCTTTTGATTCATTCATCCCATATGGAGCCAAATCCTACTATGCGACACATCCTTCCCGCCGCAGCCATGATCTTCTGCGTCATCGCCCTCCCCACCGCCAGCGCACAAGAACAAAAGCCCGCCGCATCCGCGCAACAATCGCGGTCGTTGAGCGCGGCAGACAAGGCCGCTGCCGTAGACCTGTTAGCCCAACGCCTATCCGATAAATATGTTTTCGCCGACGAAGGCAAGAAGATGGCTGCCGCCGTCCGCAATCATTTGCTCAAGGGCGACTACCAGAAGGCTGCGACGGAGACGGAATTTGCAGGCTTGCTGACAACACATATCCAGGCTGCCCACCCGGACAAACACCTGAGCATCCGCTACGTTCCCAATGCGCAGCCTGACCGCCCGCGGCCCTCTCTCAACCAGGCCATGCCTGCCGAGGTTCGGCAGCGTATGACCGAAATGGGGCAATACCTCAATTTCTCCTTTGAAAAGGTAGAGCGCCTACCCGGCAATATTATGTACCTCAAGTTCAACGGGTTCTTTGATGCGGGTATCGCCAATGCGGCTGCCACAGCCGCCATGAATCTGGCAGCCAATGGCAACGCGATGATCATCGACTTGCGTGAAAACCGGGGCGGCGACCCGCGCATGGTGGCGCATGTGGCAAGCTACCTGCTTGGCGACAAGAAGGTACATCTGTCGGACATATACTTCCGGGCTGACAATGAAACCAATTCCTTCTGGAGCGATCCAGCCGTTCCCGGAGCGCGCTTTGGCGCAGACAAGCCTGTCTACGTGTTAACCAGCGGCCAAACTTTCTCCGCAGCCGAAGATTTCACATACAACCTCCAAGCGATCAAGCGCATCACGGTAGTCGGTGAAACCACCGGCGGCGGTGCGCATCCAATCCAGCCGTTCCGTATCGATCCGAACTTGGTCGCCGTCATACCGGTAGGGCGCTCGATCAACCTGATCACACAAGGCGATTGGGAGGGGACCGGCGTGAAACCTGATGTGGCCGTTGCATCAGAGAAGGCTCTGACAAAAGCAAATGCGCTGGCCCTGCGTCAGGTGCTACCGAAAATCAGCAACCCGAACGAGCGGTCAATGCTTGAGAAAAAGCTCGCGGAATTGGAAACGGCTTTGTAAATCTGAACAAAGGTGCGGATGCTTGCGTCCGCGCCAATATGGATACCAGACGCGCGAGCGTCCTTCGCCGATTTATCGTGTTAGCAACTCCTTGCCAAAGGCGGTACTATCCCCAGATCTCGTTTCCATTCAGAAGGGTAGATCGCAATGGCCGTCAAACCATCCAATGTCCAACGTTATGTGCTGCTGTCCAACCGCGGGCTGTATTCGCCGGCGCTCAAGCTGACCGTCACCAGCGAGGAGAAATTCAACCGCGCCCTGTTCGTGCGGACGGGGTTGCAGACCACGGCCAAGGCGGCCAAGCCGAAGACGGTGAAAGTGGTCCATTCGACGGCGGAGACGGGGCCGAAGCTGGTGGAACTGAGCGATGCGGAGGCGGCGGCGCTCAAGGCCAGCAACGCGGGCATCAAGCTGGTGCCCGAGGTGCGTTACCACGTGGCGCGCAGCCCCAGGCTGCAGATCGTGAAGCAATCGACCGGCAAGGCGCAGGCCAAACCGGTAGCCGGCATCGGCTTGAAGGTGACGGACGCCGGCACGGGCAAGCCGGTGAAGGGTGCGCAGGTGGTGGCGTTTACGGACTTGGCGGCCGGCGTGGGGCAGCAGGGAACCACCAATGCCAAAGGCCTGGTGAGCCTGAAGTTCACCACCACCAGCAAGAAGCTGGAACTGTTGCTGATCTACGGGCCTGCCGGTTATTGGGACTTGTGCGAGCGGTCGGTGACGATCAAGGATGGCGGTGTGAAGAGCATCGCGCCGGTCGACCTGGCCACGCCGGATTATCTTGATGCCTTGTATGGGCACCATGCGGCCGATGCCGGCGCCGGTGTGCGGGTGGGCGTGATCGATACCGGCGTCGATGGTGCTCATCCAGACCTGGCGGTCGCGGGTGGCGCCGCCTTCGTCGCGGACGAGAACGATGCCGGCGGCTGGGGACCGGCCAAGCTGGAAGGCGAGCACGGCACGCATGTGGCGGGCATCGTTGGCGCGCGCGGCCAGCAGCCCAGCGGCAAGCAGGGCGTGGCGCCGGGCGCGACGCTGTACAGCTACCGGGTGTTTCCGAATGCGGGCGGCGGGGCCAGCAACTACGACATCCTGCGTGCGATAGAGCAGGGCGTGGCGGACAAGTGCGATCTGCTGAACCTCAGCCTGGGCGGCGATACGCCCGATGAAGCCGTGCGCGACGCCATCAAGTCCGCCTTCGACCAGGGTACCCTGTGCATCGTGGCAGCGGGGAACGATGGCCGCCAGCCGGTGTCCTACCCTGCTGCATGGGCCGAGTCGGTTGCGGTGTCGGCGGCAGGCAAGCAGGGCACCTTCCCGGCCGATTCGTCCGAGCAGCTCGATGTCGCGCCGCCGGCGGCAACGAGCAATAAGGAAACCTTCATTGCGCAGTTCTCCAACATCGGCCCGCAAATCGATCTGACCGGGCCGGGCGTGGGCATCGTCTCCACGTTGCCGGGCAAAGGGCATGGCGTGATGAGCGGCACCTCGATGGCTTGCCCTGCGGCGGCGGGGGCGGCCGCCGTGCTGCTGGCTGCGCAGCCGAAAGTGCTGGCGATGGCGCGCGACCGCAAGCGGACCACCGCCATGCTGGCGGTGATCAACGCGGCTGCCAAGCCGCTGGGCTTTCCCAAGGACCTGGAGGGATTGGGGCTGCTGCCTTGATGCCGGTGCGGCCGGCGGTTGCCGGCCGGCGTGCTATATTGAAGATATGAGCCAGCTTATCTTACGACGCACGAATGCAGCGGCGGTGTCGGCCGAGGAGGCGCTTGCCTTGCTCGGCACGCTGCCGCAGGGGCGCGTCATACATCACAGCGGGAACAATATCCTGGCCGATATCGCGCCTGAGAATGTGGCTGAGTTGCGGCAGAAGCTGGACGGCTGGATCGTGTCGCCGCAGGGGGAACGCATTCCCGTACCCGACACGCGCCGGCACATTTCGTAGCCGCCTCCCTGATTTAGTCCTTCAGCCCCTTGCCTGCCAAGATGTGCGGTACGCATTTCTCCACCCTGGCCGTGCGCGTCTTGGACTGCTTTGCTTCGGCAAAGTGCAGCAGGTAGGCGCGCTGCCGTCCCGGCGTGAGCGCCTCGAACGCCTCCTGCAGCTGCGGCGAGTCGTCCAGCCTGGCCTGGAACTCTTCCGGCATGTCGAAGTCCGCCGTCTCCTTGAACTCCACGCTCAGGCCCGCTTTTTCGACAGCGACGGCTTCCTGGACATAGGCTTTCACGACGGCTTGCATCTCGTCGACCTGGCTGGCGCTGGTAAAGCGGATCTGACGCCCTGCCTGCACATTCTTGGTCTGCTGGATCAGCACGCCTTCTTCGTCCTTGAGTAGTGAGCCCTTGAAGAACAGGATGGCGCAGTATTCTTTGAAGGTATGGATCAGGACGATGTTGGCGTCGTTGAACGTGTAGCAGGGCACGCCCCATTTCAGCTCTTCGTTGAGCTGGCAGTCGAGGATGATGGCGCGCAGTTTGCGCAACGCGGCTTGCCAGGTCGTGGCTTGTTCCACATACGCGTCAACCTTTGGGTTCGTCTCTTTTTTCTTCATAGTCTGTTGTCCCGTTGCGAGCGATAAAGTCGGCAGAAAGATTGTCAATATAGCATAGCTCCGGGGCTGCTAAAACGGCCTGGTATGCTATGCTGGGACATCGCATAGCCCGTCTCCCGATAGATGAAAATCGTCCCGACCTTCATGCTGTGCTGCCTGCTGTCGTGCGCGACGGAGGCCGCTGGCGTTACGCTGTGCGTCAGCGATCGGCCTGCTGCGCCGCTCACTTTTCCCGACCATGAAGGCCAGGCGCAGTATCTGGTGCGGCAAGCCGTGCGCGTGGCGGGGGCGGAAGCCAGTTTCGTGGTGCTGCCCTGGCGGCGCTGCATCGAATCGGCGCGGGCGGGCCAGGTCGACGGCGTGCTCGCCGTGCAGGCCTTCCACGCCTACAAGGATTTTTTGCGCTTCCCGCTCAAGAACGGCGGACCGGACCCCGTGTTCGCCCTGGGCGTGGACACCTGGGTGGTGGTAACCGCGCCCGGCAGCGGCGTCAGTTGGGACGGCAAGGCGCTAAAGGGCATCACCACGCCGGTTTCCTATCCGGCTGGCGTCAACGTGCTGCGGCATGCGCTGGACAATCTCGGCATCCGCCACCTGGACAGTGCGAAGACGGCGCTGCAGTTGATGCAGATGCTGAACGCGCAGCGCCTGCAGGCAGTGGTGATACGCGAAGCCGACGCCAGGGGATTTCTGGCGCAGGACGAGTTCAGGTCCTTGCGTGTTCTGGCGCCGGCCTTCCTGGTGGCGGACGCTTATCTGGCGTTTGGCAACGGTTATGCACAGTCCAATCCGGCCGTGGTGGCGGCAACATGGGAAGGGATACGGCGCATACGCGCCTCGCGCGAATGGACGGAGCTGGCGCCGGCGCTGGCGAAGTAGCGCAGACCATAACAAGGAGCATGCGATGGCAGATTCGAGACTTTGGGCCGCCGGAACTGCGGCGCTGATCGGACTGGCCGCCTGCGGGCAGGCGTGGGCCCAGCCGCTGCAGCAGCCTTTCATTTGCCGCACCGAGGAGGCCGGGCTGGGCCAGCCCCTGGTGGACAACCAGCAGGGCATAGGCCACCCGGTGTTCGACGCGGACCGCAAGCTGCTGGGCCACAGCCAGCACTGCAACATCCACACCCGCGTGCTGCGCTTCTATTACAACGGCAGCCGCTTCAAGACCTACGATGCGGCCGATCCGCCGTCGGACATGCGCACCGTCGCCGTCAACGGCGCCAAGGTGCCGTTCGTGGTGCGGGTGGAGGTGGGCAGCATCAACCGCTTTCTTTACACCATCGCCATGCTGGAGCCGGCCGCCTGGAACCGCAAGCTGGTCTACTGGATGCGCGGCGGCGTCGGTATCGGCCACCAGCAGGGCATACCGATGTGGGTGAACGAACGCCTGAACAGCTCCGAGCGCTTGCTGATGCCCAAGCTGCTGGAGCAGGGCTACGCGGTGGCCAGCTCCTCCGGTAACGAGACCGGCGTGCACTACAACATGCTGCTGGCGGCGCAGACAGCCTTGCTGACCAAGGCGCGCTTCGTGGAGGCCTACGGCAAGCCGCAGGCCACGATAGGCATAGGCGGCTCCGGCGGCGCGGTGCAGCAGTACATGTTTGCGCAGAACCAGCCAGGCCTGCTGGATGCCGGCATCGCCATCCAGTCCTATCCGGACATGGTGACACAGACCATCCCCATCTCCGATTGCCCCTTGCTGGGCCAGTACTTCAAGGAGGAAGCGGAGCGCAACCCGGCTTCGCTGTGGGCGAAGTGGCGCAACCACACGCTGATCCAGGGTATGAATGCCAGCGACTCGTCCACCGAGTGCATCGCCGGCTGGCGCATGGCGATGCCGACCGTGCTCAATCCCGTCTACAAGGATCCGAAATTCGACGCCGGAGCCAGGCAGTATGGCTATCCTTCCAGTGTGTTCGCGCGTGTGAAATGGACGCACTGGAACGACCTGGCGGAGGTGTATGGCGCCGATGCCGCCGGCTACGCGCCCATCCCGGTCGACAACGTGGGCGTGCAGTACGGCCTGGCGGCACTGGCGCAGGGGCGCATTGGCGCGGAGGAGTTCTTGCGTATCAATGCGTGTGTGGGCGGCTGGAAGGAGCAGGCCGAATTCGTGAATTGGGACAAGGACGCCGACCCGTTCGACAGCCGCAACATGAAGCGCAGCGCCACCTGCCGCGACCCGGCCGGTACGCCGTCGCCGCGCCGCGCGGGCGACCTTGCGGCCATGCAGAAGGCGTATGCGTCCGGCCATGTGTTCACCGGCCAGCGCCTGGGCATGCCGGTGATCGACCTGCGGCCTTACCTGGAGCCGAAGCTCGACATGCACAACGCGCGCCAGTCCTTCTCGGTGCGCCAGCGCCTGCTGGACGCCAATCCGGCCGAGGCGAAGCAGCAGGTGATCTGGTTTACGCGCCTGGATGAGGACTTGAGCGCGCGCGTGATGGAGGCCTTGCCGGTGCTGGAGCGCCACTTGGCCGGCGGCGCCGCTGCGGCGGACTTCACGGATAAGTGCTTCGACAATGGCAATACGCTGATCGCTTCCGGGCCGTCCGTCTGGGACGGCGTATTGGACCGCAACCCGGCCGGCGCCTGCACCAGGGCGTTTCCGGTGTACAGCAGCCCGCGCATGGTGGCGGGCGGTTCGATCAAGGGCGACGTATTCAAGTGCGCACTGAAGCCGGTGGATGCGGCGCTGGCCGATGGCACGTATCCGCCGGCCGTGCAATTCTCTGCTGCGCAAACGGCCTGGCTGCGCCGCATCTTCCCGCAGGGCGTGTGCGACTACGCGCAGAAGGACGCCGGGCGGCCCTGAGTTGGCAATCTGCTAAAATTGTGGCATCCCCTTCGCATACCCTATGTACCGGAACTGGAGCAGGCATGAAACGTGTGATATTCAACCAGAAGGGCGGCGTCGGGAAATCGACCATAGCCGTGAATCTCGCCGCCATTGCGGCCTACCATGGCAAGAAGACGCTGCTGATCGATATCGACCCGCAGTGCAATTCGAGCCGCTACCTGCTGGGCGACGCGGCCAAGGAAATCGAGCCCACGGTGGCGGGCTACTTCGAGCAGACCCTGAATTTCATGGTGTTCTCGCTGTCGGCGCGCGGCTATGTGCATGAGACCAGGTTCGAGAACCTGTCGCTGATGCCGTCGCACCCGGAGATCGGCGAGTTGCAGTCCAAGCTGGAGTCGCGCCACAAGATCTACAAGCTGCGCGACGCGCTCAACGAGCTGTCCAAGGAGTTCGACGAGATCATCATCGATACGCCGCCGGCCTATAACTTTTTCACGCAGTCGGCGCTGATCGCAGCCGACACCTGCCTGATTCCGTTCGACTGCGACGACTTTTCGCGCCAGGCCTTGTACACGCTGATGAACAACGTGGGCGAGATCAAGGCGGACCACAATCCGGCGCTGGAGATCGAGGGCATCATCGTCAACCAGTTCCAGCCGCGCGCCAATCTGCCGCAGCGCATGGTGGACGAGCTGCTGGCGGAGGGCCTGCCGGTTTTGCAGAGCAAGCTGTCCAGCTCCATCAAGGTGCGCGAGTCGCACGAGCGCTGCCTGCCGATGATCCACCTGGACAGCCGCCACAAGCTGTCGCAGGAGTTCCTCGCGCTGTACGAGGAGCTGGAGTTCGCGCAGCAGAATCAGGCCAAGGAGCGCAAGCGCGGCTGAGCACGGGCCGGTTCAAGGCCCGGATGGGGCAGATTCTCCGAACTCGCCGAACTTGCCGACGTAGCGGGCGCGCGGCCGTATCATGCCGCCGTCCGCCGCTTGTTCCGCCGCGTGCGCCAGCCAGCCTGCGGAGCGGGCCAGGGCGAACAGCACGATGCCGCTGTGCGGCGGCAGGTCGAGCACCAGTTCCAGCGCTGCCAGTGCGAAGTCCGAATTCGGCTCGGCGCCCTTGATTGCCGCCGCTTTGGCCGCCAGCGCCAGCACGCCTGCGGCTTGCGGCAAAGGCTCCATCATTTCCAGCAACTGCGTGGCGCGCGGGTCGCCGTCCGGGTACAGCGGATGGCCGAATCCGGGCCGCATGGGCACCAATTCCGCAGCGCCCGTTCCGTTCAATTGCGCCACGATGACGTCCTTCGCCATCAGGTAATGGCCGCCGTGCTCGGGGCCCGACAGCGCGGCCAGCCCCGCGCACAGCACTGCCGGCAGCGCTGCGCCGGTGGAGGCGACGCAGCGCACAGTAAAGGCCGAGGTGTTCAGTTCGTGGTCCGCCATCAGCACCAGTGCGGCGCGCAGCAGCTCTTCGCCGATGCCATGCACGCCCCATGCACGCGCCACTTGCCGGTGCAGCGGCTCGGCGGTGATCTCCGCATTCAGCAACAGGCCGGCCAGCATGCGCATCAGCTGCGCGGGTGGTGTGCCTGCCTCGCGGCCGGCCGGCGCCGCAGCGACCAGGGGCAGGTATGCCATGGCGCGCTGCAGCGGCGCCATGTCGCGCGCCAGCTCGGCGACGGCAGGAGGCAGCGGAGTCGGTGCAGCCGGGGAGGGCGCCGGCTGCGAAGGCGCTGCGGCCTGTGGTGATGGCGCCGCCAGCGTGCCGGTCGCGCCCCACAGGATGGCTGCGGCCTGCTCCAGCGTAGCGTGTGCGGCCAGCGCGCTGCTGTCTTGGCCCCGGTAAAACAGCTTGCCGTCCGCGATCAGCGAGATACGCGACTCCAGCACCGGCACGCCCCAGCTCATGGCCGCGGCCACCGCGTGCCCGGCGCGTTTTCCGTCTGCCTTGCGCGCGGCGAGGCGCAGCACCTCTTCGTGCGCATAGCGCTTGCTGCGCGCCTTGCCGTCGGCGATGGAGGTGAGCATGCCCCGGCTCACATAGGCGTACAGCGTGGCGGCCGACACGCCGAGTATGGCCGCCGCTTCCTTGGATGAGAGCTCTTTCTTCATGCTTTATTTGTGTTGATTGCCGGAGTCAAGATTGACGCCGTTTTCAGGCGCCGCATAGACTCATTGTATGCACAAGCCTACACCACTCGCAATGCCGTCCGCGCCATCGGCGCGCCGCAAGGTCCCCATGCTGCAGCCGCTGCGGCACCGGCGCTACCGCCAGCTCTGGCTGGCCAACTTGCTGTCCAACCTGGGCACATGGACGCAAACGTTCGCCGCCGCCTGGCTGGTGGCCACCATTTCTCCGGCGGCGCAAACCTCCGCGCTGGTACCGGCCGCGAGCTACGCGCCCATGCTGATGTTCGGCCTGCTGGCAGGCGTGGTGGCGGACGCGGTGCCGCGTCCCAAGCTGCTGTTCGCAGTGAACCTCTTCATGGCGCTGGCGGCTGCCGGCATGGCGTCGCTGGCGGCCAGCGGCATGGCGTCGCCGGCCGCCGTGCTGGCGCTGATCTTCATGATGGGCACCGGCTCGGCCTTCATGTGGCCGGCCTGGCAGGCCGCCATGTCCGGACTGGTGCAGCCGGAGGAAGTGGAGGCTGCAGCGTCGCTGAACAACCTGAGTTTCAATCTCGCCGCCACAGCCGGTCCGGCGCTGGGCGGCATGCTGTTTGTGTGGATGGGGGCG
Source organism: Massilia sp. NBRC 108631 (assembly GCF_059704565.1). Classification (NCBI taxonomy): domain Bacteria; kingdom Pseudomonadati; phylum Pseudomonadota; class Betaproteobacteria; order Burkholderiales; family Oxalobacteraceae; genus Massilia; species Massilia sp. NBRC 108631. The sequence goes on along the minus strand of NZ_BAAKJE010000271.1, from coordinate 33,568 downwards.
GCGCCGCTGTTCCTGTTCAACGCCGTGTCTTTCGGCGGCTTGCTGCTGGTGTACCTGGACTGGATACGCGGCATCGCACCGGGGGCCGGGCCGGAGCAGGCGCCGGCTGCGGATGGCGGCATCAGCTGGCGCGGCTTCCGTGCTGGCCTGCAGGCCGCCTTCGGCTCGGCCGCCTACCGCCGGCTGCTGCGCCATACCGTCTGCGTGTTCGGCGCCGCCATCGCCTACACGGCCTTGCTGCCGCTGTTCGTGCGCGACGTGCTGCGACGCGAAGCCGGCGCATTCGGCAGCCTGATGGCCTGCGTCGGCGTCGGTGCGGTGCTGGCCGCGTTTCTGCTGCCCGAGCTGCGCGCCCGCCTCGCGCGCCGCCAATTGCTGGGTGGCGCGGTGGCCATGTTCGGCGCCATGCTGCTGGCCTTGCCGCATGTGCAGTCCTGGCCGGCGCTGATGGCGCTGTCGGCGGCGGGGGGAGTGGCCTGGTCCGCCATGGTGACCACCTTGAACGGCGCCGCGCAGTCGTCGTTTCCCAGCGAGGTGCGGGCGCGCACACTCTCGGTCTACCTGATGGCGATGGCGCTCGGCCAGACCGGCGGCAGCCTGCTATGGGGCGCAGCGGCCGGGCTGGCCGGGGTGCGGCATGCCATGACCTTCGCGGGTGCTGGCCTGGTGCTGTACGCACTGTCGCTGCTGGCGCCCCTGCTGCTGCGCCGCGTGCAGCCGTGGCAGTGTAATCTGTAGCCTGGCAAAGCGGAGGAGAAGAAGATGGCAATGCTGGAACTGGCCGAAGGGGGCCAGCTGTACTACGAATGGATCGCCGAAGATAGTGGCGCCGCCGGCAAGCCGGTGCTGGTCTTCCTGCACGAAGGGCTGGGCTGCACCGCGATGTGGAAGGACTTTCCCGCGCGGCTGTGCGCGCGCACCGGCTGCCGGGGGCTGGTGTTCGACCGGCGCGGCTACGGGCAGTCCGTGCCTTTGCGCACCGGGCGCAGCGTGCATTACCTGCACCGCTACGCGCTGGAAGAGCTGCCGCAGATGCTGGCGCTGCTGGACGGGCGGCCCTATGTCGTGGTGGGTCATTCGGATGGCGGCAGCATCGCCTTGATCCATGCTGCGGACCAGCCGCCCGGCCTGCTGGGCGTGGTGACGGAGGCGGCGCATGTGTTCGTGGAGGGAGTCACGCTGGCCGGCATCCGCGAGGCGCGCGCGGCGTACGGCGCCGGCAAGCTGCGTGGCCTGTCGCGCTACCACGGCGACAAGACGGACCAGATTTTCGGCGCCTGGGCCGACACCTGGCTGCGGCCGGCGTTCAGCCGCTGGAACATCGAGTACCTGCTGCCGTCGGTCGCGTGCCCGGTGCTGGCCTTGCAGGGCAGCGGCGACCAGTACGGCACGGAAGCGCAGTTGCGCGCCATCGAGTCTCAGGCGCCTGGCGCGCGCACGGCCATGCTGGCGGACTGCGGCCACACGCCGCACCTGGAGCAGCCGGAGGCGGTGCTGGCCGCCGTATCGGATTTCTTGCAGGAGTTGGAGGCGAAATGATAGACCACCTGGATCATCTGGTGTTGACCACGCGCGAGCGCGAGCGCTGCATCGATTTCTACACGCGGGTGTTGGGCATGCAGCTGGAGACCTTCGGCGCAGGCCGCGTGGCGTTCAAGTACGGCGCGCAAAAGATCAACCTGCATGAATATGGCAAGGAGTTCCTGCCGAAGGCGGCGCAGCCCACGCCTGGCTCGCTGGATTTGTGCTTTATCGCGTCCATTCCGCTGGACGACGTGATTGCGCGGCTGGCGCAGCTGGACGTGCCGATAGAGGAGGGGCCGGTGGCGCGCACTGGCGCCAACTGGCCGATCCGCTCGGTCTATGTGCGCGACCCGGACCAGAACCTGATCGAGATATCCGAACGCGCCTGAGTCGAGCCGGCGGCAGGCGCTTTCAGTCGTTGATCGGCGTGCGGCAGGCTGCCGCGTGCAGCCACTGTCCGTTGCAGATGCGTGCGCGGCACAGGCCCGCTTCCGGCCCGCCAAGGCGCTGGCAACGGCGTAGCAGGGCGTCGGTGCTGTCGCCGTCGTTGCGTTCGACCTCGTCGCGCCTGTGCGGGCCGGCGTCGGGCTGGTTGCCGCTATGGGCCACCAGCGCCGTCAGCAGCGCCAAGTCGCTGTCCGCTGGCGGCATGGCGGCCGTATGGACCGGCGCGGCGGAACGTGAGGCAGGGCTGGTGGCGGAGTGCGTGGGGGAGTACGGGGCCGCGGGTGCTTGACTGGCCTGGTGGCCCTGGCGCACCTGCGGGGCGCGCGGGCCGGCAGCAATGGCGACCGCAGCTAGCTTGCGCCGGAGCGGGGTGATAGCCGGCATCGGCTCGTTGACGATGGCCGCGGCGCGCCGCTCCACTTCGTCCGGCGCGATGACCAGCGGCGCCACGGGCGCCACCAGCACAACTGGCTGGCTACGCTGGGCCGGTGCCAGTCCATGGTAGCTGACGCCAGCGATGGCCGCTGCAACCATGGCCAGCAGCGCCAGGCGCATCACGAGCTGGCCGGGCTGCAGCCGTGCCAGGCGCGCGCCCGGCGTATTCGCCTTGCCGCTGTTCTCCAGCCTGGCCAGGATGCGCCGGCTGCCATCGCCCGGCTGCACGGCGGCGAACAGGTCCGGTCTTTGAGGTGGTGTGGATTTATCCAATCTATCCTCCCATGGTTTGATCTGCTTCGGAACCGCGCGGCGGCGGACGACATACGATGGAGCGATCCCGGTACGGCCGCCTTCAGTGTGCGGCCAGCCGCCCGGCCACGCTTTGACGGAGCGCACCATGCTTGCCGTTTCCTTGTTGCTGTTGTTTCTGCTGGTGTGCCTTGGCGGATGGCTGCTGCTATTCCCGGCCGGCCGCGATGCCCTGTTCGAGCTGGCGCTGTTGCGCTGCCGCGCCTTGCTGCGGGGGCGCTATGCCTGGCTGCTGGCTAGCGGCGCCTTGCTGACGCTGCTGCCGCCTACGCTGGCGCTGGTGGCCGGCCGCCGGCTGGCGCTTCCTGCCTTCGATAGCGCAGGCTATGAAGCCAACGGCCAGGTGGCCGTCTTGCTCAAGGGTGAACAGCTGGCGCCCCCGCCGCCCGTGCCGCCGCTGGCATTCGCGGCGACGGAGGTGGTGCGCGTGCGGCCCCTGCTGGCGGGCGCCAACCGCAGCTGGCAACAGCTTCATCCCGGCTTCGAACAGCGTCTGCTGCTGGTGTTCCGCATCATGAAGGAGCGCCATGGTTATGACATGGCGCTACTAGAGGGCTACCGCAGCCCGGAGCGGCAGGACCTGCTGGCCAGCGCTGGCGCCAGTGTCACCAATGCCAGGGCTTTTCAGAGCTACCACCAGTTCGGCCTGGCCGCCGACTGCGCCTTTCTGCGCGACGGCAAACTGGTGATCTCCGAAAGGGATCCTTGGGCCATGCGCGGCTATCGCCTGTACGGCGAGGCCGCCGAGGCGGCAGGCCTGACCTGGGGAGGCCGCTGGACCATGATGGATTTCGGCCACGCCGAGCTGCGTTTGCCGGAGGCGATGCAGCGCAAACGTTGAGTCTTGTTCTGTGTCAACAATGCAAGGCGGGGCAGGTGGCAACATAGTTCTGGTCCGCCCACAGGCGCCACGGAGCTATCATCATGCGACGAATCTGGCTGTTCCTCACCGACTCCCGCAATCTCACCATTGCCGGGTTCATTGCCACGGCGGCACTGTGTTATCTCGGCGCCGAACTGCTGGAACTGGCATTGATCTGGGCAGTGGCGGCGTTGGCGGCGGCCGTCCTGGCGTGGCTGCTGGCGCGCTGGCTGAAGCGCAGGAAGACGGCGCGCGCCACTGTCGGCCTGGAAGCGGCCAGGGCGCCTGCGGAAGCTCAGGTACAGGATGTGGGCGCCGGCCGGCAGGAAGTGGACGCAGTCCGCAGCGGCATGCTGAAGGCGATCGCCACCATCAAGGGTTCCAAGCTGGGCCGCATGCCGGGATCGCGTGCGCTGTACCAGCTGCCGTGGTACATGGTCATCGGAAATCCATCGGCAGGGAAGAGCAGCGCCATCATCAACTCCGGCCTGCAATTTCCGTTTGCCGACGCGCGCGCGGTGCACGGCGCGGGCGGCACCCGCAATTGCGACTGGTTCTTTACCGCCGACGGCATTGTGCTCGATACGGCGGGCCGCTACGCGGTGGAGGACGAACACCTGGACGAGTGGCGTGGTTTCCTGGATTTGCTGAAGAAGCACCGCAAGCGTGCGCCGGTGAATGGCATCATCGTCGCGGTCAGCGTCGCGGAACTGCGCAGCGACCCGGATGGCGCGCTCAGGCTGGCGCGCAGCCTGCGCAAGCGGGTGCAGGACCTGATCGAACGCCTGGAGGTGTTCGCGCCGGTGTACGTGCTGTTCACCAAGGCCGACCTGATCGCGGGCTTCAGCGACTTCTTCTGCCAAGGCGAAAGCAGCGAGCGCGAGCGGGTCTGGGGCGCCACCATGCCCTACAAGCGCAGGGCGGGCAGCCAGGAGTTGCTGGCCTTCTTCGACCAGGGTTTTGATGAGCTGCACACGGGCCTGGTCGATATGGGCATGGCGAACATGGCGCAGCCGCGCCGCACGCGCATGGCGCCGGGCATTTTCACTTTTCCGATGGAGTTCGCATCCATGCGCGCGCCGCTACGGGCCTTCCTGGCCACGCTGTTCGAGGAAAATCCCTTCCAGTTCCAACCCGTGTTCCGGGGCTTCTACTTTTCCAGCGCCCTGCAGGAAGGGCAGCCCCTGAGCGCGCAGTCGCAACGCATCGCCGAGCGCTACGAGCTGGCCCTCGGTCCTGCACGGCAGGAGGTTGCAGCTATGCCCTATGGCTCGGCTGGCGGCTATTTTCTCTTCAAGCTGTTTCGCGACGTGGTGTTCGCCGACAAGGCGCTGGTGTCGCAATACGCCAGCCGTGCCAGCGCGCGCTTGCGCTATGCGGCGTTCTTTGGCGCGGTTGTGCTGCTGGGCGGGGCACTGGGCGGCTGGACCTGGTCTTACATGGGCAACCGCCAACTGGCCGCCAATGTGCAGGCGGACCTGGACAAGGTGGCGAAGCTACAGGAAGGGCGGGTGGACCTGCAGCCGCGCCTGGAGGCGCTGGAGATCCTGCAGGACCGGATCGAACAGCTGGAAAAGTTCGCGCGCGAGCGGCCATGGGCTATCAGCATGGGCTTGTACCAGGGCGGCCTGCTGGAGCGCAAGCTGCGCCAGGAATACTACGCGGGCGTGAAAGAGGTGATGGTCATGCCGGTGGCGGCCAGGCTGGAAGCGCTGTTGTTCGAGATGAACGCCAATGCGGAGCAACTGGCGGCGCCTGTGGTGGCGGGGCAGCCGGCGGCTGCGCCCGCACCCGCAGCCGTAGCGGCTGCGCCTGCTGCCTCCCGCCAGTATGCCGATGCCGATCCGCTCAACGTTGACGACGCCTACAACGCGCTCAAGACTTATTTGATGCTGGCCGACCCGCCGCGTGCCGAGGCCGGGCATTTGAACGACCAGCTCACGCGCTACTGGCGCGGCTGGCTGGAAGCGAACCGGGGCGCCATGCCGCGTGAGCAGATGATACGCAGCGCCGAGCGCCTGCTGACCTTCTACCTGGCGCAGTCGGGCGATCCGTCCTGGCCGCGCATCGAGCAGAAGCTGGCGCTGGTGGACCAGGCGCGCGAGAACCTGCGGCGGGTGGTGCGCGGCATGCCAGCGCGCGACCGCGTGTATGCTGACATCCGTGCCCGCGCCGGCACGCGTTTCCCCGCCATGACGGTGGTGCGTATCGTCGGCGAGCAGGACCAGGCGCTGATGGCGGGCAGCCATGCCGTCCCCGGCGCGTTCACGCGCGAGGCATGGGAGAAGTATATCCAGGGCGCCATCCGCGAGGCTGCCAGCGGCGAGTTGCAAAGCACGGACTGGGTGCTGAGGACAGCCAGCAAGGACGACCTGACCTTGGCGGGCAGCCCGGAGCAGATCGAGAAGCACCTGGTGGAAATGTACAAGAGCGACTTCTCCAGGGCGTGGAAAAAGTTCGTCCAGGGTGTGGCCGTGACGGACCTGGACGGTTTCAACGGCGCGGTGGCGGCCATGAACCGGCTGGGCGATCCGCAGTCCTCGCCCATCGTCAAGGTGCTCAACACCATCAACGAGCAGACCTCGTGGGACAACCCCACGCTGGCGAACGCGGAGGCGCGGAAGGCGCAGCGCGGCTTCACCGAGTGGGTCGAGCATACCCTGCTGCGCCGCGCGCCCGCGCCGGTATCCGTGCCGCTGGACCCGGCCCGTTTCGAGCGGCCGATGGGGACGGTGGGGCGCGCGTTCGCGGCGGTGGCCAGGCTGGTCTCCGCCAGGGACAAGAACGCCACGCTGCTGCGTGGCTACATGGAAGCGCTGTCGCGCTTGCGCACCCGCCTGAACACGCTGAAGAACCAGGGCGACCCCGGACCAGGGGCGCGCCTGTTCATGCAGCAGACGCTGGAAGGCACCGGCTCAGAACTGGCCGATGCACTGCGCTTTGTCGATGAGCAGATGCTGACCGGGATGGGCGACGAGCAGAAACTCGCCATACGGCCGTTGCTGGTGCGGCCGTTGATGCAGACCTTCGCCGTGATCATCGGGCCGGCCGAGGCGGACCTCAACCAGACCTGGTTGGCGCAGGTGTACCAGCCGTTCCAGCGCACGCTGGCGGCCAAGTATCCGTTCTCGCCGGACGCGAAAATAGAGGCCAGCAGTCTGGAAATAGCCCAGTTCTTTGGCCCCGATGGGCTGGTGGCCAAATTCGTCACCACGGCCATGGGACCGCTGGTGGTGCGGCGCGGCGACGCGCTGGCGCCGCGCACCTGGGCCGACATGGGCATTGCACTGTCGCCGCAGGCGGTGTCGCGCTTTCCAGGCTGGATAGCGCCGCTGGGCGCAGGCGGCGTCGGTGCCGCAAGCGCCGCCGCGCAAACGGTGTTCCAGATCCAGCCGCTGCCCGCGCCGGGCACGCTGGAATATACGGTGGAGATCGACGGACAGCAGTTGCGCTACCGGAACACGCCGGCGCAATGGACCGGCATGGTCCACCCCGGCCCGCAAGGCATTCCGGGCGCGCGCATCACGGCAGTGGCCTTCGATGGCCGCAGTGTCGAGCTGTTCAATGAGCCGGGCCAGTTTGGCTTGAAACGCATGATCGACGCCGCGGTGCGCACGCGCAAGGAGGAGGGCGTGCACGAGCTGCGCTGGACCAATGCTGGCATCAGTGTGGCGCTGGATCTGAAGATCACCAGCAGTCCTGAAGCCGGTAACGGCGCTGCGCCGCAGGAGCAAGGCATGCGCGGCATGACGCTGCCGGAATCCATAGTCGGTACAGCGTCTGCGGTGGCAGCACCTGCCGCCCTGGCCGCGCTGCCGCAGGGAGGCGCGCGATGAGCCGCCTTGCTCCGTTACGCACGCCGCAACTGGCCCGCATCGGCTACTTCGGCAAAATTCCGGCGCGCAGCGACTTTATCAAAGCCGGCGACAACCATGCGCTGGTCGAATTGTTGGACGGCTGGCTGGCCGACACCATGACCGGGCTGACTGCGGAGCCGCGCTGGAAGCTGCACTACGACGCCATGCGCCCGCTGCATTTCGCTTTCGTCGGCACGCGCAGCAGTCGTGCCATCGCGGGTCATCTGGTGGCCAGCAGCGACCAGTCGCAGCGGCGCTTTCCTTTCCTGGCAATGAGCGTGCTGGAGGTTGATGACGCCCCCGCCTTCCTGCGCCACAGTCCCATCGTGCTAAGGCCATTCTGGAGTGCGATGGCAGCCGGCATGGCGCCGCTGACGTCCGCCATGCATCCCGCACCGCAGTTGCATGCCTTGTCTGCAAACGCGCTGGAAATCGATCCGCACGCCCCTGCGCACGCTGCCTTGCTAAGTGATTTCCTCGGGCGGACCACGCTGGCCGGCCTGGATGCGATGCTGACGCGGGAGCGTAGCAGCATCTCGGCGCGCCGGACGATGCTTGCGATGGGACTGCTGCTGCAGCCTTTCGGCTGGAGCGGCAGCACGCGGCTGGAGCGCAGCCTGGCGCTGCCATTGCCGCGCGATCCGCTTTGCCGGCCGGCCGTGGCGGCCCTGTGGCTGTCGCTGGCCGAGCCCTTCCTGCGCCAGGTGGACGTGGAACTGGCGCTGCTGATGTGCGAGCTGTCCGGCCGGCCCGCGCTGGTGCTGGGTTTTGCCGGCGCGTCGCCGGCCACGCTGCGCGGCGTGATCGACCCGCAATATGCGGAAACGCAGCAGATCACTTTCGACAGCACCGCCTGGGTGGACGACATGATCCGTGGCGACCACAAGGTGCTGCGCCTGTCGGCCTGTCTGGAGCAGGAACTGCTCACGCTGGAATCTGCCTGCGCGCTGTTTTACGAAACCTTCACTTGAGGAGCAAGCCATGCGCTACGTTACCGCCGTGCTGCTGTGCGGCGCCGCCATTGCAGGCGCCGGACCGGTGCATGCGCAGCCCGCCGAACCGGCCGCGCCGAAATCCGGCCAGGTGCGGGTTAGCGGAACCTTGCCGGACGAGGCGAGCAAGGCGGCCATGCTGCGGCGCCTGCGCGAACTGTATGGCGCCGAGCACGTGGTGGACCAGATCGGCATCGGCAACGTGGCGCTGCCGCCCAACTGGAGCGGCCATGTGCAGAAGCTGATCGGCCCCAATCTGAAGCTGATCAGCAAGGGCGAGCTGAAAGTGGAAGGTACTAGCGTCAGCCTGCGCGGCGAGGTGGCCAGCGAGGCGCTGCGGCAGCAGATCGCCAGCGATGCCGCCACCAGCCTGAATCCGACCTACACCGTCAACAACGGCCTGCGCGTGAGCACGGCGGAGCAGGAGCTGCTGGACGCGACGCTGGCGAAACGGATTATCGAATTTGAAAGTGGGCAGGCGGCGATACGGCCGTCGGGCCGGGAGATCCTGGACCAGATGGCCGGCGCGCTGCACCAGCTGACGGGGAAAATGGTCGAAGTGATCGGCCACACCGACAATGTCGGCCCGCGCGGCGCCAACCTGGCGCTCAGTCTGGCGCGCGCCGAGGCGGTACGGGCCTATCTGGCGCAGAAGGGCGTCAGCCCTGGCATGGTGGCCGTCTCCGGCCTGGGGCCGGACCGGCCGGTGGCGGACAATGCGGCCAGCGAGGGCCGTGCCCGCAACCGCCGCATCGAGTTCCGGATTGCGCAGTAGTGCGGAGCAGCGGCCCTGGGTCAGGGCAGGGTGATGGTGAGGCTGGCCTGGCGCGGCGCCAGCTTCACCAGGCCAGCGTAGTCCGCCATGCCCTGCCGGGTGGCATGCTCCAGCGACGCCTTCATGCCGGCGTACACCCCCAGCGCCGCCAGCGAGAACACCGCTGCCAGCGTCCACAGCGGCACGTCGCTGCGCAGCTTGTGCGCCACCTGGTCCGGCCGCTCGGCGCGCGGCGCGAAACCGCGGCTGCGGCCTTTGATGTGGGAGATTTCGTCGCCAAGGCGCGCGGTCAGGCAGGCCAGCTTGTCGCTGCTGTCAAGTGCATACTTGCCCTTGAAGCCGAGCAGCAGGCACAGATGGAACACTTGCAGCGCCTGCAGCCGTACGCCGCCCTTGGCGCGCAGATCCTCCAGCCGGTCGAAGAAGTGCTCGCCGGCCAGCTGGTCGCCGAACACCCGCAACTGCAGCGGGCGCCGCTCCCACGGCCCGCGGATCGGGAAGCCCGATGCCAGGATGGTCTCATCCAGCGCGGCGCAGTAGGCATACTTGGCCGCTTCGATGTCGGTTCCGTGCGCGCGCAGGCGCCGCGCCTCGTTCTCGAAGCCGGCCAGGAAAGTCAGCACCTTTTCCGCGAACTCCTGCTCGCCGGGCGGAGCCGAGCCGTTCTTCAGCATGAACAGCACGTAGAAGCCCTCGTGCATCAGGTCCAGCAAGGATGCGATGCGCGGCCCGGCCGCCGGCCCTGCGCGATTGCCGAACAGGGACGGTGCGGCACGCCGTTCGATCTGGGCGCTCATGCCGTCACCGCGATCAGTTCGAGGCGCAGCTCGCGGATGCCGGCCGGGACGTAAATCGAAATCGACTGCGCCTTCAGCATTTGTTCGTACAGCACACCCTTGTTCTCGAGCGTGAAGTAGCAGGTGTCCGGCCGTAGCGGGATGGCGGCCGGCACTTGCGGCGCGTGCGTCAGCTTCACGCCGGGCATGGCGGTCAGTACGCATTGGTCCACGTCGTCCGGCGCGCCAGCCTTGATGCGCAGCGGCGCCGCCTCCACCAGCTCCAGGGCCGGCATGGCCGCGCCGATGGCCAAGTAGAGCGTGGTCTTGTGGTCGATCTTGCCCGAGTCGAGTTTGCCCCGGTGGTAGCAGGGCTTTTCCTCGTCCAGCGCGATCGAAAAGTAGCGCGCCGAAATGACCGTGTCGAGCAGCTCGCGCACGATGCCGTCCAGCTGCGCGAAACAGGGGCCGGGATGGTCATGCTGGTAGGCTGGCAGGCTGGCCAGCGTGTAGGCCTTGGAATAGGTCATCAGCGCCCCGGCCAGTCCGAGCATGGCCTCGAACAGGCGCTCGGGATGCAGCGCTGGATGGCGCAGGTAGTGCGTCAGCGTGGCGCTGGCGGTGCTCACGGTATGCAGCAGCCAGAAGGCAGAGACGTCGCCGGAGCGGAACTCGATCACGTTGCGGCTCGGTTCCCGCATGTGGCCCTGCAGCGCGTTGAGCTTGGCCTGCAGCGCATCCATCAGCTGTTCCAGCTGCATCTTCAGGCGCGGCGCGGCGGCTACCGACAGGCTGGGCGGGATGAATGCGGGATCGGGCTCGAACACGCCGGAAACCACACGGCGCAGCCGTATCAGCGGGAAGCACTCGAAACCGCCGCGCGGCTCCTGATCCGACACCAGGCGCACCGCCTTGCGCAGATAGCTCAACTCCGCCGGCGCCGCCTGGGTGTAGATATCGGCCGTGCTGCGCTCCGTTTGCGCGTAGCGCGCCCCGGCAGGGGCGCAGTTGCTGCTGTCCGGCGCCAGCGAGGGCAGCGCGGCGTAGTAGGTCACTTCCTGCACGCTGGGCGGCAGCGCGCCCAGGTCCACCGCCGGCGGCAGCGGGTCGCTGGCGGGCGCGTCGCTCAACTCGCCGTCGCGGAAGATGGCCGACAGCGCGCGCAGCCGCAGCAGGTTCGCTTGCAGCGCCGGCGTGTCCCATTCCAGCGCCAGCACTCCCCACAGGTAGGGCTGCAGCGCCTGCGCGGTGCGCTGCAAGCGCGTCTCGTGGTAGCGGTCCTGCTGCTGGAAGTGCTGCGGGCGTAGGAACAGGCCTTCGCCCCAAAGTACTTTTGCCGCGGTGCTCATAGGTTCTCCTTGCTCATGGGTTTTGTCGGGATGAAGTGACAGATTGCGTCAGGGCTGGCAGCGCGTACCCGCCAGCGGCTGGCCCGGCACGCTCAGCGCGCAGGCGTGCAGGCCGATGGTGATGCCGCTCTTTTCCGCCTCCGCCGCAGAGAAGACGGCGCGCCAGCGCTGCGGCGCCGGCTTGCGGAACAGCGCCACCACGCCGATGCGCGTCGCCTCGCGGCTCACGCTTTCCAGCGCCTCGTAGCGCTGGCCCGGTATCAGCTGCACTTCCTTCACTTCGACCAGGTCCGCGCCCAGCAGCTCGCGTTCGGTCAGCGCGTTGAGAAAACCGTGGAGGCTGGCGCGCTCGAAGGCGGCGCTCTGGCGCAGCTTGTAGATGCGCGCCGACAGCGCCAGCGGCTGGCCGTCGCCTCCGGCGTTGAGGTTGCCGCTGGCATGCAGGCGTATCGCCACCTGGCGCGGCGGCTTTTGCAGCTCGGGCAGCTCGGGCGCCTTGCGCAGTCCGGCCAGCTCCATGGCGGCGCCGGCTATCGTGCCTGCGGCGCAACCGGACAAGGCCAGGGCGGAGAGGATCGCTGCTGCTGCGGTGTGTTTCATGAGGACTCCCTTTGGCGCGCGCGGGCTTGGCGTGGATTCATTAAAACCAAGCGGCGCCGACGCGTGTTTGAGCCAGCGCAAGCCGCGCCGCCACGCTTCCCATGGACCGGCGCCGGTCTTGCGCAATCGCAATCGCCGTTGTCATTCTTGCCTCAATAATGACCTTCACCAGCATCGAAGGAGACCATCTTGAAGCCCGGAACGACACTCCCCAGTCTTGCATGCGCGCTGCTGCTGTCCGCCTGCGCCGCCGAGGGGCCGCCGCTGCGACCCGACCCACCTGCCGCCGCCACGCTGGCCGGCGCGCTGACCGAAGCGAGCCGCGTGGCCGCCTCCGGCCAGCAGGACAAGGCACTGAGCCTGCTGCGCAGCGCGGCCGGCAGCTATCCGGCTGAAAAAGGGCCGTGGCTGTCGATGGCGCAGATGAAGTTCGACCGCGCCAGCTACGGCGAAGCCATCCTGGACGCGCAGGAAGCGCTGCAGCGCGACCCCGGCGACCAGCTTGGCAACAGCATCATCGCCGTCAGCGGCTTGCGCCTGTCGACCAAGGCGCTGGCGGATCTGAGCCAGCAGAACAACCTGAGCGGCTCGCTGCGCACCGAGGCCAAGGACCTGGCGCGCCTGCTGCGCACCAGCCTGGGCGAGGAAGTGCTGGTGCCGCCGGCTGCCGCTCCGCGCAGGCCGGTGGCGGCGCCGGCGCGGCGCGCGCAGCCGGCGGCGAAACCGGCCGCATCCAACGCTGCCGATCCGTTCGGCGCGCTCAAATAACCCTGAAGGAGAACCAAAATGGCTAGTGGCGACAGCGTCCAGAAACGGCTGGGCAAGGTGCGCGCACCGCGCGTGCAGATGAGTTACGACGTCGAGATCGGCGACGCGATCGAGCACAAGGAGCTGCCCTTCGTGGTTGGCGTGGTGGGCGATTTCGGCGGCAGCGCCGGGGCCGGGCCAAAGCGCCTGAAGGAGCGCAAGTTCGTCAACATCGATGCCGACAACTTCGACGAGGTGCTGGCCGGCGTGGCGCCGGTGGCGCGCTTCCAGGTGGCCAACGAGCTGGCCGGCGGCGGCTACTTCCCGGTCGAGCTGCAATTCCACGCCATGGCGGACTTCCGTCCCGAATCGGTGGTGCGGCAGGTGCCCTCGTTAAGCCGGCTGCTGGACGCACGCAGCAAGCTGGCCGACCTGCGCAACAAACTGGCCGGCAACGACAGGCTGGAAGACATCCTGAACAATGTGCTGAATAACACGGACCAGCTCAACAGCCTGGCCGCGCCTGCGGACAAGGGGGAATGACATGTCGGCACAACTGCAGCAGCCGCAGGGCGCGCCAACGGGCGCGGGACACAGCGCCGGCCTGCTCGACGAGATCGTCGAGCAAAGCAAGGTGGCCAAGTCCAGCGTGGAACACGAACGCGCCAAGGACATCATCGCCGAGCTGGTGAACCAGGTACTGGAAGGCAGCATGCCGGTATCGCACAACCTGAGCGGCACACTGGACGCGCGCGTGGCGGAACTGGACGCGATGATTTCCAGGCAGCTCAGTGCCATCATGCATGCGCCGGCGTTCCAGAAGCTGGAGCAGAGCTGGACCGGCCTGCATTACCTGGTGAAGAACTCCACCACCGGCCAGAACCTGAAGATCCGCATGCTCAACGCCACCAAGCGCGAACTGGTGAAGGACTTCCAGGGCGCGCTGGAGTTTGACCAGAGCAGCATGTTCAAGAAGGTCTACGAGGAAGAATTCGGTACCTTCGGCGGCGCGCCATACGCCGCCCTGCTGGGCGACTTCGAAATCTCGCGCCAGCCAGAGGACATCTACTTCGTCGAGCAGATGTCGCACGTGGCCGCCGCCGCGCACGCCCCCTTCGTCAGCGCCGCCTCGCCCGAGCTGTTCGGGCTGGAAAGCTATGGCGAACTGGGGCGGCCGCGCGACCTCGCCAAGGTATTCGATACGGTGGAATACGCCAAGTGGAAAGCGTTCCGCGAATCCGAAGATGCGCGCTACGTGGGCCTGACCCTGCCGCGCTTCCTGGGCCGCCTGCCATTTAACCCGGTCGACGGCAATACGGTGGAAGGCTTCAATTTCGTCGAGGAAGTGGACGGCACCGACCATCACAAATACCTGTGGTGCAACGCGGCCTACGCCTTCGGCGCCAAGCTGACCAGTGCTTTTGCCGATTACGGCTGGTGCGCCGCCATCCGCGGGGTGGAAGGCGGCGGCCTGGTGGACGACCTGCCGACCCACACCTTCAAGACCGACGAGGGGGAGGTCGCCCTGAAGTGCCCGGCCGAGGTGGCGATCACGGACCGCCGCGAGAAGGAGCTGAGCGACCTTGGTTTCATCTCCCTGGTGCACTGCAAGAACACCGCCTATGCCGCCTTTTTCGGCGCGCAGTCGGCGCAGAAGGCGCGCAAGTACAGCTCCGATGCGGCCAACGCCAACGCCGTACTGTCGTCCCAGCTGCAGTACATCTTCGCCGTGTCGCGCATCGCCCACTACATGAAAGCCATGATGCGCGACAAGGTCGGCAGCTTTGCCGCCGCCTCCAACGTGGAGGATTTCCTGAACCGCTGGCTGATGAAGTATGTGCTGCTGGACGACAGCGCCAGCCAGGACCAGAAGGCGCGCTTCCCGCTGCGCGAGGCGTCGGTGCAGGTGCATGAAGTGCCTGGGCGGCCCGGCGTGTACCGCGCGGTGTCCTTCCTGCGGCCGCATTTCCAGCTTGACGAACTCTCCGTTTCCCTCCGACTGGTCGCGGAGTTGCCTCAATCGACCAACACCTAAACCTCACCTAGGAGCATGCAATGGCAATCGACGTCTATCTGTACATTGATGGCATCAAGGGCGAATCGGCGGATGACCGCCACAAGGACTGGATCGAATGCAAGTCGGTCAATTTCGGTGTCGAGCAGCCCAAGTCCGCCACCGCCTCCACCGGCGGCGGCCATACGGCCGAGCGCTGCGAGCACCGCGACATCGTGATCTCCAAACTGGCCGACCTGGCCTCGCCCATCCTGCTGCAAACCTGCTCGGCCGGCCGCACCATCCCCAAGGCCAAGTTCGAGTTCATGCGGGCCGACGCGCAGGGCGAGCGCGTGAAGTACTTCGAGATCGAGATCGAGAACGTGCTGATCGGCGCAGTGGCGCCATCGGTGGAAGAAGGCGACATCCTGACCGAGCAAGTCGGCTTCAAGTTCTCCAAGGTGCGCTGGAAATACACGCAGCAGAAAATCACCGGCGGCGCGGGCGGCAACACGTCCGGCGGCTGGGACCTGTCCGCCAACCGCATCGCCTGAGCGCCTGGCAAGCGCAACGCCGCAGTGCAAGCCACTGCGGTATTTTTTTTTGAGAGGAGCAGCCATGGGTACCCATGTTCCCGGCCTGATGGACCGCTTGATGGGCGCGCGCAGCCAGGCGGCGGCCGGTGCTGCGGCCGGCCAACTGAAGGAGGCCGTCGCGCGCGACCTGGAGGACTTGCTGAACACGCGCGCCGCGCTGCCGGAGTCGCTGCTGGAAGACTATCCGGAGTGCGCCGCCTCCATCATCAACTACGGCCTGGTCGATTTTGCCGGCATGTGCCTGAGCAGCAGCGACGACCGGGCTCGCATCTGCGCCAGCCTGAAGGCGGCGATCGAGCGCCACGAGCCGCGCCTGGGGCAGGTGCGGACGCGCATCGAACTGCAGGCCGGCAGCATCAACCGGGTCAACTTCGTCATCAGCGGCGTGCTGGCGGTCTCTCCCGCTTTCGAACAGGTCAACTTCGACGCCGTGCTGCAGCCGTCCACGCTGCACTACGCCATCCACCACAGCGGAGCACATGCATGAGCATCAACCTGAAAACCCTGATCGCAAAACTGAACGACACCACGCGCCTGGCGGCCACCCGCGCCGCCAGCATCTGTGTCGGCCTGGGGCAGTACGAAGTCGACATCGAACATCTGTTCCTGGCGCTGCTTGAACAGGATCAGAGCGACTTCGTGCTGATCGCGCGCAAATGCGGCATCAGCCTGGAGGCGCTGGACGGCGATCTGCGCAGCGAGATTGCGCGCTTCAAGAACGGCAGCGCGCGCACGCCGGTGTTTTCCAGGCACTTGCCGGTGTTGCTGGAACATGCCTGGCTGATTGCCTCGCTGTCGCTGCCGCAGCCGGACTTGATACGCAGCGGCCACCTGCTGCTGGCATTGCTGACCGAGCCGGACCTGGCGCAGCTGGCGGCACGCGGCTCGAAGCTGTTCGCGCGGTTCCCGGTCGATGAGCTCAAGCACAATATGGACAAGTACACCCGCGGCTCGCAGGAGGAGGGCCGCGCCGAGGCGCCCCACGCGGAGGCAGCCGGCGGCGACCAGGTGCGCCAGCTGAACGTGACCACGCCCGCGCTGGACCAGTACACCACCAGCCTGACGCAGCAGGCGCGTGACGGCAAGCTCGATCCCGTGATCGGACGCGAATCAGAGATTCGCCAGGCCATGGATATACTGATGCGGCGGCGCCAGAATAATCCCATCCTGACCGGCGAGGCCGGCGTGGGCAAGACCGCCGTGGTGGAAGGCCTGGCGCTGCGCATCGCGGCGGGCGACGTCCCCGAGGTGCTGCGCGGCGTGGAAATCCGCGCGCTGGACCTGGGCCTGCTGCAGGCCGGCGCCAGCGTCAAGGGCGAGTTCGAGAACCGGCTCAAGGACGTCATCGCCGAGGTGCGCAAAAGCCCGCATGCCATCGTGCTGTTCATCGACGAGGCGCACGCCATGATAGGGGCCGGCGGCCCGGCCGGCCAGGGCGATGCGGCCAACCTGCTCAAGCCGGCGCTGGCGCGCGGCGAGCTGCGCACCATCGCCGCCACCACCTGGAGCGAGTACAAGAAGTACTTCGAGAAGGATGCCGCGCTGGCGCGCCGCTTCCAGGTGGTGAAGGTGGAGGAACCTGCCGAGGACACCGCCTGCGCCATGCTGCGCGCTGTGGCGCCGCTGATGGAAAAGCACTTCAACATCCGCATCTGCGACGACGCCGTGGTGGCGGCGGTCAGCCTGTCGCACCGCTACATCAGCGGCCGCCAGTTGCCGGACAAGGCGGTCAGCGTGCTCGACACAGCCTGCGCCCGCGTGGCGCTGGGCCAGAACGCGGCGCCGCAACTGGTGGAGCAGGCGCAGCGGCGCGTCGAGCGTATCGGCTACGAGATCGCCGCCCTGGAGCGCGAGGACGGGGATGCAGGCAAGGATGGCAGGCATGGCGCCCGCCTGCGCGAACTGCGCGTGGCGCGCGAAACGCTGCAGCAGGAATACCGCAAGCACAGCGAGCGCTGGGAGCGCGAGAAGGCGCTGCACGCGGCCATGGAGGTGCAGCGCAACAGCCATCCACCGGTGGGCGGCGGCGTTCCCATGGCCGCGCTGGAGGCAGAGCTGCTGGCCTTGCAGGGCGGCGAACCGATGGTGCCGCGGCAGGTGGACGCGCATACGGTGGCCGCCATCGTGTCCGCCTGGACCGGCATCCCGCTCGGAAAAATGGTGCGCGACGAGATCCGGGCGGTGCAGAAACTGGAACAGGCACTGCAGGCGCGCATTCTCGGCCAGCCGCAAGCGGTCGCCGCGGTGGCGCAGCGCGTGCGCACCGCGCGCGCCAACCTGGCCGATCCGGACCAGCCCAAGGGCGTGTTTTTATTCACCGGCCCGTCCGGGGTGGGCAAGACCGAGATGGCGCTGGCGCTGGCCGACCTGCTGTACGGCGGCGAGCGCAAGCTCATCACCATCAATATGAGCGAGTACCAGGAAGCGCACAGCGTGTCGGGCCTGAAAGGCTCGCCGCCCGGCTATGTGGGCTATGGCGAAGGCGGCGTGCTGACCGAGGCGGTGCGGCGCGCGCCCTACAGCGTGGTGCTGCTCGACGAAATCGAAAAGGCCCATCCGGACGTGGCCGAGCTGTTCTACCAGGTGTTCGACAAGGGCGTGCTGGATGACGCGGAGGGACGCGAAATCGACTTCCGCAACACCATCATCATCGCCACCTCCAATGTGGCGTCGGCGGCCATCATGCAGGCGTGCCTGAACAAGCCGCTTGCGGAGCGGCCCGCCCCGGCCGAGCTGGAGCTGCTGGCCCGGCCGCAGCTGATGAAGCACTTCAAGCCGGCCTTCCTGGGGCGCATGCAGCTGGTGCCCTTCTACCCGATCGCCGACGAGGTGCTGGGCCGCATAGTCGCGCTCAAGCTCGAGCGCATCGGGCAGCGCATCCGCAGCAGCCACAAGGCCGAATTCAGCTACGACCAGGCGCTGGTCGAAGCGGTGCTGGCGCGCTGCACCGAAGTCGATTCCGGCGCCCGCAATGTAGACCACATCCTGAACGGCGCCTTGTTGCCGGCGCTGGCGGAGGCGGTGCTGGCGCGCATGGCGGACGGCGTGGCGATCACCGGCATCAAGGCCGGCGCCACGCGCCAGGGCCAGTTCAAATACATCATCAAGTAAAGGGAGCGCGCCATGCCGACGCCTGTGTTCAACCTCGCGCAACTACTGCAACCCATCAGCACGTCGCAAGCCTGCGGCGAAGACATTTCCTTCAGCAGCGAAGTGGACGACATCGTCAGGGCGCGGCTGGCGGACGATCCCACCCTGGACCAGGGCGAGTGGGTGACGGCGCTGAAAGAGGCCGACTGGCCCTTCGTGGCTGTGCGCTGCGCCGCGCTGATCGAGTGCCGCAGCAAGGACCTGCGGCTGGCCGTGTGGCTGGCGGAGGCGCACGCGCGCACGCGCGGCTTTCGGGGCCTGGGCGACGGCTATGCCTTGCTGGCCGGCCTGTGCCAGCGCTACTGGGACGCTCTGCATCCCGCCATCGAGGATGGCGACACCGAACAGCGCGCCGGCAACCTGCACTGGCTGTTGGCGCGCACGCCGCAGCTGGTGCAAGAGATCGCGGTGACCGAAGACGGCGCCGTGTGCATGGCCAGCTTCGATGCGGCGCGCCAGCGCCTGAACGCCGCCTGCGCGGCCGGCGCCGAGCATGCCGGCTGGAGCCCCCGGGCGCTGGCGGCGCCGGCCGGGCCGGGCCTGGCCGAACTGGATGCGGAGCGGCGCCGCAACCGGCCCCGGTTCAACGACGCCCTGCTGGCCGACGCGCGCTACTGCCTGGCCTCGTTGCAGGAACTGGAACGCGTGGTGGAGACGCAACTGGGCGCGGACGGGCCGGGCTTTGGCGCCGCGCGCGAGGCGCTGCTCAACGCCATCGACTTTGTCGCGCCCTTGGCCACACCCGCAGCCGGTGCCGGCGTGCAGGCCGCCGCAAACGCGGCCGGCACGCCGGGCAGCGCGCACGGCGCGCAAGCCGGCGGCCCACCCCTGGACCGCGCGCAAGCGCTGGCCCAGCTGCGGCAGGTGGCGGCGTTCTTCCGTCAGACCGAGCCGCACAGCCCGGTGGCGTACCTGGCCGAGAAGGCCGCCGGCTGGGGCGACCTGCCGCTGCACCTGTGGCTGCGCGCGGTGCTGAAGGACCCCGGCGTCCTTGCACACATGGACGAACTGCTGGGCACCGTCCCGCCGCCAGCCTAGTTTGCGTCTTTGTCCTGGTCAATCTGGAAAAATTGCTTTCAGTTAATTGTTGCATTCCAATAGAAATGCGCTCAGACTGCCTAAAAGACACTAAAACTTGGCACGAGGAGACTGGGATGAAGAATCTGAAGATCGGGGTCCGGCTGGGATTGGCTTTCACTGTCGTGCTGCTGTTGCTGACGGCGCTGACCCTGGTCGGCATCGTGCGCATGCAACAGGCCAGCGCCATGACCGATGCGCTGCTGCGCGACCACGTGCGGGTGGAGCGCATGGTGGCCGAGTGGCAGAAGGTGGTGGAAGTGAACGCCGCCCGCACCACGGCCGCCTGGAAGGTGCAGGACGCGGCCGACCAGAAAGGCTTTGAACAGCAGATGGCACAGGCCTCGGGCCGCGCCACCGAATTGCAGGACGCGCTCGGCACCATCCTGCAGGACCCGGACGGCAAGGCTGAACACGCCGCCATCCTGGCGGCGCGCAAGGCCTACGTGGATGCGCGCAAGGTGGTCTTCAAGGCCAAGGCGGACGGCGACCTGGAACTGGGCAAGCGCATCTTCGAGCAGGACATGGAGCGCAACCGCATCGTCTACCTGGCCGCGCTGCAGAAGCTGGCCGACACGCAGAAGCGCCAGCTCGACGAGATGGCGGCCAAAATCCAGCAGGGTTATGAGAGCGGGCGCAATATGCTCATCATGCTGGGCCTGGCCGCGGTGGCGCTGGGGGTGGGCTTTGCCTGGTACATCACGCACACCATCACGCGGCCGATCAGCGAAGCGGTGAAGGTGGCCGAATCGGTGTCCGCCGGCGATCTGACCAGCGACATCGTGGTGGCGTCCAATGACGAAACGGGCCAGCTGATGCACGCGCTGAAGAATATGAACACCAACCTGGTCAATATTGTCGGCCAGGTGCGGGGCGGCACCGACAATATGGCTGAAGCGTCGAGCGAAATCGCGGCCGGCAACCTGGACCTGTCGGCCCGCACCGAAGAACAGGCCAGCTCGCTGGAGGAGACGGCGTCCTCGATGGAGCAGCTGACGGCGACCGTCAAGATCAACGCCGAGAACGCGCGCCAGGCCTGCCAGCTGGCAGTAGAGGCGTCCGAGATCGCCAGCCACGGCGGCGCGGTGGTGTCGGAAGTGGTGGCGACGATGGGCTCGATCAACGATTCGTCGCGCAAGATCGTCGACATTATCAGCGTCATCGACGGGATCGCCTTCCAGACCAACATCCTGGCGCTGAACGCGGCCGTGGAAGCGGCGCGCGCCGGTGAGCAGGGCCGGGGCTTCGCGGTGGTGGCGTCCGAAGTGCGTACGCTGGCGCAGCGTTCCGCCTCGGCGGCCAAGGAAATCAAGCAGCTGATCGACACCTCGGTGCACCAGGTGGAGGCGGGCACCGGACTGGTGGACAAGGCGGGGCGCACCATGGA
Source organism: Massilia sp. NBRC 108631 (assembly GCF_059704565.1). Lineage (NCBI taxonomy): Bacteria > Pseudomonadati > Pseudomonadota > Betaproteobacteria > Burkholderiales > Oxalobacteraceae > Massilia > Massilia sp. NBRC 108631. Next base: position 12,689 of record NZ_BAAKJE010000271.1, on the reverse strand, counting down.
CGATATCGTCGCCAGCATTGCCAAGGTGTCCGGCATCATGACCGAGATCGCGGACGCCAGCGAGGAGCAGCGCGTCGGCATCGAGCAGGTCAACTTCGCCATCACGCAGATGGACCAGGTGACGCAGCAGAATGCGGCGCTGGTGGAGCAGGCTGCCGCTGCGGCAGCGGCCATGCAGGAGCAGTCGGCGCAGCTGGCGCAGTCGGTCAGCGTGTTCAAATTGTCCGAATCGCAGACTGGCGGCCTGGCCGGCGCGGCGCTGCCGGGACGGCATGCGCGGCGCGCGGTGGCCGGGCGCGAACTGGCGCGGCTGACTTAGCCGCCGGGAGGGCATGCGCTACAATCGCACATGTCTTCCTCAAACAAACGTCCCATGTGCGCGGCCTGCCTGCGGCCGCAATCGGGCTGCATCTGCCGCTGGATTGCGCCGCTCGCCAGCGCCGCCGAAGTGCTGATACTCCAGCATCCGTTGGAAGTGGCCAATGCCAAGAACAGCGCGCGGCTGCTGCATCTGTCCCTGCCGGACAGCCGCCTGGAAGTGGGCGAGAGTTTCGAGCCGGAGCGGCTCGACGCCTTGCTGGGCGGCGCGCGCCGTGCGCTGCTGCTGTATCCTGAAACGCCGGGCGGCGCCTCGCTGGGCATCGCCCCCGCGCCGCCGTTCGATCCGGCCTGGGCCGGCGAGCCGGCCTCCCTGAAGCTGGTGGTGCTGGACGCCACCTGGCGCAAGAGCCGCAAGATGCTTTATCTGAACCCGGCCTTGCAGCGCCTGCCGCGCTTGCCGCTGCGCGAGGTCCCGGCGTCGCACTACCTGATCCGCAAGGCGCACGCGCCGGACCAGCTGTCCACGCTGGAAGCCACGGCGTACGCGCTGGCGCAGCTGGAAGGCGACGAGGAAAAGTTCGCGCCGCTGATCGCGGCGTTCGACGGGTTCGTGGCGCAGCAGCAAGGCTACGTCCGGGCGGGGCGCCCGGTTGAGTAGAGCATCAGCCGGGCCGGCGATCAACTGAGCAGTTTCAGCCCCGGCGGCAGCGCCTCGCCCAGCATGCGCTTCTCCATGGCCTGGTCGAGCTGCACCACCTCGCGCACCATGGCGCTCCAGGCGGCCGGCGCGCGCGTCGCTTCCATGCGCTGCAGGATCTGCGCGCGCAGTTCTTCGCTGATGTCGCGCGTGCGGTCGCCCGTCATGCGCGCCAGGTGGGCGGCGGCGAAGCCTGCCGGTTCCACCTTCTTCCAGTCCAGCGTCAGCAGCGCCGCCAGCCACTGCTCAACCGTTTCCACCGGCGCCACGTCGTGCGCGCTGCCGTGGAAAGGCTGGCGCGAGCCCACCCGGCCCAGTGCCCACAGGAAGCGGCCCAGCGCCGCTTCGGCCTTGTCGGCTTTGGCTGCAGACGCCGTGGCAAGCTGCTGCACCTGGCCCAGCAGCCATTCGCCGATCTCGCCCTTGTAGGCCGACGGGATGCGTTCCAGCGATGCGCCCAGGCGCAGCATGTCTTCCTCGCTGCCGTTGACCAGCGTGACGGGACGGCGGCCGCGCTCCTGCTCGTCGGCCTGCAGGTTGAAGGCGAAATCGTCCAGCAGCCGCAGTTGCTGCGTGGCGTCCAGCCCGCCGGAGACGCGGCGCCACAAGGTCCACCATTCCGAGCAGGCCTGGCTGTCCTTGTGGTGCTGCAGGCCGCTGTCGAACATGGCCCACAGCTGCTCGATGCGCCAGGCATCCAGCGTATGGCCGAAGCCGGGCCGCAGGCAATAGCCGGCCAGGTTGAGCCAGGCGCGTTCATGCTCGGCAGAGCGGCGGCGGCCCTTGGCCCGCTGCAGCAACGCGTCGAACAGGTGGCGCAGCAGCGGCGTGGGCCAGGACTCGCGCGCGCCCAGCAAGTGGTCGAGCTGGCGGCCCAGCTGGCGCACTTCCTTGCTGTCCACCTGCTGCGCGCGGCTGCCGAAGATGCGCTCGATTCTCTCCAGCGCGTCCTTGTAGCGGGGCGGCAGGGTGATCTCATCGGCGCCATCTTCGGCCGCGGGGGCGCCGTGGGCGCGCAGCTGGAATTCGAGCAGCCAGCGCTGTGGCTTGCCGCCTTCGCTGGCTACGCAATGCACTTCCAGCGTGCCCACTTCGCTCAGCGACGCGGCCAGTTGGACCGGGATTTCCTTGCGTGCCGCCGCGTCGCCGCTGTCGCGCAGCACGGTGGCGATGGGCGGCAGGCGCACATAGGAGGATGGATCGAGTTCAACCAGCTCCCCCGCGCCCGGCGCGGCGCCCGAATCGGCGGTCGATGAGACGATGTGGAAGCGTACCGGCCGGCCAAGGCGCAGCGCGAAGGTGCGTTCCGCAAGACGGACTTCGCTGCCGGTCTGCGCGCCGCGCGGCAGGATGCAGACGGCCCGGCGTGCGTGGCGCACGAGCGCCCCGGCATCGTCTCCGGCATCGGCCGCAGCGGGCGCGTCCGCAGCGGCCGCGCCTGCGCCGCTTGCTGCGCCGTTGCTGGCGGCATCGCTGTCGAGCAGCAGGAAGTAGGAACGCGGGGACCCGCCGCCAATGGTGGGGGCGCGGCCTTGCTTGCCGATGGCGTAAGCGACGCCGCCGCGCGCGACAGCCACGTCCGGATTATCGTTGTGCAGCACTTGCACCGGCGCGCCGCGCCAGGCGGACAGCGTGGCCTCCAGCCGCGCCGCCAGCGCGTCGGCCCTGAATACGCCGCCGTTCAGCAGCAGGGTGTCCGGCACCGCAAGGCTGGCGTGCGGCGCCGCGCCCAAGGCCGCGCGTGCGGCGGCCGCGTGCTGGTGCAGGAAGCTGGACAGGTGGCGCGTGATGGCAGGGTCGCTGGCGTAGGGCAGGCCGAACTCCACGATGCCGCCGCGCGTGCGCCTGGCTTCCTCGTCCGCCGCGCCCAGCGGGAAGAAGCCGTCCACCACCATGGCCTCGACTTCCTCGCGCGTCAGCTCGACCGAGCGCGAGCCGCCGACCAGCTTGGAGCCCGAGCCCAGCATCGTCACGGCCACGCTGTCCGGCGCATCGGCCGCCAACAGCTGTTCCTTGGCGGCGCGGCAGCGCTCCGTGAGCTGCGCCATGCGCGTCGCCGACAGGCGCACCGCAGGCGTGCTGCCCGCGTCGCTGCCGGCCAGGCGGGCTTCAACCCGCCGCGCCAGCGCCAGGTCCATATTGTCGCCGCCGAGTATCAGGTGGTTGCCCACCCCGATGCGCGTCAGCAGGGGATCGCCGCCGCCGGCGGGCAGTTCCACCTTGATCAGGCTGAAATCCGTGGTGCCGCCGCCCACGTCGCACACCAGCACCAGCCGCGTTTGCGCCAGGTCCTGCGCCAGCGTGGCGCGGTGGCGGTACAGCCAGTCGTAGAATGCGGCCTGCGGCTCTTCCAGCAGCCGCAGCTTGGGCAGGCCCGCCATGCGCGCCGCCTCCAGCGTCAGCGCGCGCGCGCCCTCGTCGAAGGAGGCCGGTATCGTCAGCACGATCTGCTGCTGTTCCAGCGGCTGCTTGGGGAAACGCTGGTTCCACGCCGCGCGCAGATGCGCCAGGTAGCCGGCGCTGGCCGCCACCGGCGACACCTTGGCCACGTCGGGCTCCGCGCCCCACGGCAGGATGGCCGCCATGCGGTCCACATTGGGATGCGATAGCCAGCTCTTGGCGCTGGCCACCAGCCGGCCCGGCACCTGCGCGCCCAGCTTGCGCGCCAGGCGCCCGCTAGCCACCTCGGCCACGCCGGCCACGTCGGGCTCACGCCACGGCAGCTGCAGCTCGCCCGCCGCCAGCTCACCCTCGGCCGGGTGGTAGCGCAGCGACGGCAGCAGCGGCGCCGTGCCTATCTCGCCGGGCGCCACCAACTGGTCGATGTCGAACAGCTTGACCTCGTCCGAGCCGGGCTCGCAGTAGGCCAGCACCGTGTTGGTGGTGCCCAGGTCGATGCTGACGAGGTAAGGCTTCATTACTCGCCGACGGTTGCGCGGACGTCGAACTCCACCTTCCAGCGCTGGCCATTGTCGTTGGAAACCGCCAGCAGCTCCAGCGTGCCCGACTCCGTTGCCTGGGCGTGCAGGCGCACCTGCACCACGTCGCCCGGCTGGCGGCCTTCCGGCGACAGCGTCATCTGGATCGCGTTCAGCTCCTGCAGTTCCTCAGGGCCCCAGAAGTCCAGCATGTCGCCGATCTGGTCCTGGCGGCGGGTGGAGGAACCGAAGAAGCGGAAGTCCACCGGCTCGCCGACCACCAGGCCGAATTCCTGGCCCGGCAGTTCCATCTCGCTGCCTTCCTCCATGCCGAACGGCGCCACGCACAGCGCCTGGATCGGCGGCTCCATGCCGGGGATGGCCGGCATCGACGATTCCACCGCCACGTAGTACGAGCGCGCCGTGCCGCCGCGAATGCGCACGCCGCTGCCACGGCGCACGTAGCTGTAGTAGGCCGCGCCGCGCGCCACCGCCAGGTCCAGGTCCGCGCCGCCCAGCATGCGGGCCGGTTCGGCGCCTTCCAGGTACAGCCAGTCGTTGATGGTGTCCATCACGCGCTTGGCCAGCAGTTCGGATTTGAACACGCCGCCGTTGAACAGCACGGCGGTCGGGTGCAGGAACGTGGCATCGGCGCTCTGCCTGCCTTCATAGCCTTGCAGTTCGCTGGTGGCGCCCAGCTGGCGCGCCAGGAAGGACGCCAGGTGGCGCGTGACGGCGGCGTCCTGCGCATACGGCAAGCCCAGCTGCGTCAAGCCGGCGCGGGTGCGCACGGCAGGGCGGGCCGAGGCTTCCACCTGCGGGAAGAAGCCGTCCAGGATGAAGGTGCTCACTTCGGCGCGCGTCAGCTCGGTGCGGATCGAGCCGCCGATCAGTTTCGAGCCGCGGCTCGGCACCACGATAGGCCAGCTTTCCACGCTGGCGTCGGCCAGCAGGGCTTCCTTGGCGGCGCGGCAGCCGTAGGTGAGCGCGCGCAGCTGCCAGGCGTCCAGCTGGGTGCCGTTGGCGGCCAGCTTGCGCGCCACCAGGTGGGCCAGCGCCAGATCCATATTGTCGCCGCCCAGCAGGATATGGTCGCCCACGGCCACGCGGTGCGGTTCCAGCACGCCGTCCCGTTCCAGCACGGCGATCAGCGAGAAGTCGCTGGTGCCGCCGCCCACGTCCACCACCAGGATGATGTCGCCGGGTTTGACTTCCTTGCGCCAGCGGCCTTCGCTGCCCTGGATCCAGCTGTACAGGGCCGCTTGCGGCTCCTCCAGCAAGGTCAATGCCTGGTAGCCCGCGGCCTTGGCCGCGTCGGCCGTGAGCTCGCGCGCGGCCGGGTCGAACGAGGCCGGGATGGTGACGGTGACGGCTTGCTCCGTGAACGGGGCATCCGGATGGGCGGCGTCCCATGCCTGGCGCAGGTGCGACAGGTAGCGCGTGGACGCTTCCAGCGGCGACACGCGCGTCACTTCTTCCGGCGCGTCGTTCGGCAGGATGGCGGCGCGGCGGTCCACGCCGGGGTGGCACAGCCAGCTTTTGGCGCTGGACACCAGGCGGATCGGCGTGGTGGCGCCGCGGCTGCGCGCCATTTCGCCCGCCACGGCGGTGGGTGCCTCGCCTTCGCCGTCGGCCTGCCATGGCAGCGCCAACTGGCCCGGCGCCATTTCGTCCGGGTGCGGCAGATACAGGAAGGAGGGCAGCAGCGGCAGTTCTTCCACCGTGCCTGGCGCGGTCAGCTGCGGCACGCCGAGCACCGATTGCGCGGTCTTCTCGCCGTCGCTGGCCTGCAGGTCCACATAGGACAGCGCGCTGTGGGTGGTGCCAAGGTCGATGCCGATGGCGTAGCGCGGGGTGTGCGCGTTGTTATTCAGATTCTCGCTCACAGTTCCACCTCCGCAGGTGCCAGTACCTTGGCGTCATGCGCCTCGGCCAGCTTCGGCAGGCGCACGCTGGTGGCGCGCCAGCCGCGATGGCTCAAGCTGCCCTTGAACGGGGCCTTGCCGACCACGTTGCCGGTCAGGCGCACGGCGGCCGCATCGAAGCCTTCCTCCAGCGTGACGCGCGTGCCTTCGGCTTCGGCGCGCACCGGTTCGATGGTGAAGTGCTCGCGCAGCACCTTGGCGCAGCCTTCGTGCACCACGCGCGCGGCGGCGCCGATATCGGCGTCGGCGTAGGCGCTCAGGTTTTCCTGGGTGAAGTCGATCAGGCGCGCTTCGCGCTGCAGCAGGCTAAGCAGCTGCAAGGCGGCGTCCGGCGTGGCTTCGCGCAGGATGACGGGGGCCGGCGGCGCGGTGGGCGCGGCCGTTGGCGCCGGGGTGGGGGCGGCGGTCGGTGCGGCAGTGGGCGCGGCAGTGGGCGCGGCGGTGGGCGCTGCTGCGGTGGCGCCGGCCACGCGCGAGTTGATGCGCTGCAGGCGGGCGGCGAACTGCGGGTCCGACAGCGTGCGGAAGAAGGTGCCGAAGGCGAGCGCGATGCGGGCGCCAAGCGAAGGCAGATTGTTGTTCGTATTGGTCATGTTGTGGTCGATTCGGGTCAAAAAGCAGCCCGCCGCAGCAGGGAGCGCGGCCATGGGCTGGCGGTGTTGGTGACATCGGATAGCGTGCGCGGCGCATCGGCGCCGGGCGCACGGCACCTGGGACAGTGCGCATGATACCAGCTAGCGGCCCGGCAGCGAAGCTCCCGCCCCGCTGCGTGGCGGGGCGGGCAAGGGAAAACGCAGCGGAAAACGCAGGACGGAGCGGCCCCGCGTCAGGGCGGGGCCGCTCAGAATCGCACGAACTCGGCCTCGTCGAGCTCTTCGCCGGCCGGCGCCGCCGACGCGTACAGGTCGCGGTTGCGCACCATCTTGACGGCGGTCGGCTTGCGCATCGGCGCCTGGGCCTGCCGGCGCGGCGCCTGCGGCGCCGCGTTCACCTTGAAGAAGCCCATGGTCTGCTGCAGCTGTTCGGCCTGGCTGCTCATCTCCTCGGCCGTGGCGGCCAGCTCCTCCGAGCTGCTGGCATTCTGCTGCGTGGTCTGGCTGAGCTGGTTGACCGCCGAGTTGATCTGCGCCACGCCGGCCGACTGCTCCTCGGACGCGGCGGCGATCTCCTGCACCAGTCCCGACGTCTTCTTGATGTTGGGAACCATCTGTTCCAGCAGCACGCCGGCCCGCTCGGCCAGTTCCACGCTGCTGGTGGCCACTTCGCCGATCTCCTGCGCCGCCACCTGGCTGCGCTCGGCCAGCTTGCGCACTTCGGCCGCCACCACCGCGAAGCCCTTGCCGTGCTCGCCGGCCCGCGCCGCCTCGATGGCCGCGTTCAGCGCCAGCAGATTGGTCTGGTAGGCGATATCGTCGATGATGCCGATCTTGCGCGCGATCTGCTTCATGGCCGCCACGGTGGCGTCCACCGCCTCGCCGCCCTCGCTGGCTTCCTGCGAAGCCTTGGCCGCCATGCCGTCGGTGGCCTTGGCGTTGTCGGTGTTCTGGGCGATGGAGGAGGTCATCTGCTCGATGGAGGCGCTGGTTTCCTCCACGCTGGCGGCCTGTTCGCTGGAAGCCTGCGACAGCGCCTGCGCCGTGGCGCTCACTTGCTCGGACGCGCTGGCCAGCGACTGGGCGCCGGAATTGACTTCCGTCACCACCTGCAGCAGCTTGGCCATGGTGTTGTTGGCGTATTCCTTCAGCTCGGCAAAGCTGCCTTCGTACTGCTTGTCGATCGTCTTGCTCAGGTCGCCGTCCGCCAGCGCGCCCATCACGCGCACCACGTCGGCAATGCTGGCGCCGGTGGTCACCATCAGGCGGTTCAGGCCTTCGCCCAGTTCCTTTTGGAAGCCTTGCAGCCCCGCCAGTTCCACGCGCGCCTGGAAGTCGCCCCGGTTGGCGGCCGCCACCACGCGCTGCTGGCCGTCGATCACCAGCCCCAGCTTCTCCACCGTGTTGTTGGCGTAGCGCTTCAGGTCGTCGAACGCGCCCTCGTAGGGTTTGGTGATGGTCTTGCTCAGGTCGCCTTCCGACAGCGCGCCCATCACGCGCACCACGTCGTCGATGCTGGCGCCGGTGGTCACCATCAGCTGGTTCAGGCCTTCGCCCAAGTCCTTCTGGAAGCCTTGCAGCCCGTTCAGGTCGATGCGGCTGTCGAAGTTGCCCCGGTTGGCGGCCTCGACGGCGCGCTTCTGGCCGGAAATCACCTGGTTCAGCTTGGCCACCAGGTTGCGCATGGCGCGCAGCAGCTGACCGGTTTCGTCCTTGGAGCTGTCGTTGATTTCAATCGACAAGTCGCCCGCTTCGAGCCGTTCGGCCACCTGCACCGCTTGCCGGATCGGGCGCACGATGCTGAGCGTGATCCAGGCCGCGATGGCCACCGCCAGGATGATGGCCAGCGCCGCCAGCGCGATCACCAGCGTGCGGGTCGACTCGTAGGTGGCGGCGGCCTCGCTGGCGGCCTTGTCCATCAGCTCGCCCTGCGATTTGGCCAGCGCTTCCAGCGCGGCCCAGAACACGTCGTTGGTGGGCACGAAATCGGTCTTCAGGAAGTCGATGGCGGCTTTGCGGTCGCTCTTCACGAGCGCGTAGAAGGGCTCGTACTTGGCGGCCACCAGTTCGCGCTTGTCGATGATGTTCTTGTACATCTGCTTGCCGGCGTCCGTGCTCAGCAGTTTTTGCACCTTGCCCAGGCCGTCCGTCATTTCGCTGCGGTTGGCATCGACCAGGCGCCGGTATTTTTCGACTTCGGCATCGCTGGTGGAGAGCAGGATGTTGCGCATCTGGCGCGCGTTGTCCATGCTGTTGGTCAGCACGCCGTTGATCAGCACTACCTTGGCGTAGTGTTCCTCGTAGATGACGCGCGTGCTTTCGTTGATGGTGCCCAGGCGCTGGACACTTATGATGGACAAAATGAGCAGCAGCAAAACGACGCTGCCAAAGCCGAAACCCAGGCGGGTGGCGATCTTCAGGTTTTTCAGCATGGGAATTCCCTGTCGGATAATCGAGTGACCTCGGTGATTATGCGCTGCCGTCCGGAGGGGAAATCTCTCCAATAATCACTGTTGCGCGGACGCGCCATGCGGCATAGAATGCTGTATATGCATACAGTATTGGAATGGCCATGGATGAAGACGACTTTGAAGGGCAAGCCATGCTGCCGCCGGCGCCGCTGCGCGCGCAGAAGGGGCGCGGCGCGCTCAGCAATCTGCAGGGCCGCTACGAGGCCTACGGGCGCGAGCAGTTCGACGACGGCTGGGAACACGAGGAGGACGACCCCGCCGCTCCGCGCGTGTGGAAGACGCACGTCACGGACGAAGTGGCCAAGTCCATACTTACCCGCAACAGCTCGCCGGACATTCCGTTCAGCGTGTCGCTCAACCCTTACCGGGGCTGCGAGCACGGCTGCATCTATTGTTTTGCGCGGCCCACGCACAGCTACCTGGGCTTGTCGCCCGGCATGGACTTCGAGAGCAAGATCTTCGCCAAGGTGAACGCGCCCGAGCTGCTGCGGCAGGAGCTGGCGCGGCCGGCCTACGTGCCGGAGCCAATCGCGCTGGGCGTCAACACGGACGCCTACCAGCCCTGCGAGCGCAGCCTGCGCATCACGCGGCGCGTGCTGGAGGTGCTGCACGAATGCGGGCATCCGGTGGGGCTGATCACCAAGTCCGCGCTGATCGAGCGCGACATCGACCTGCTGGCGGCCATGGCGGCCAGGGGGCAGGCCTCGGCCGCCATCACCATCACCACGCTGGACCCGGCCATCGCCCGCACGCTCGAGCCGCGCGCGGCGGCCCCGGCGCGGCGCCTGCGCACCATCCGCATGCTGGCCGAGGCCGGCATACCGGTGGGCGTCAGCATCGCGCCGGTAATTCCCTTTGTTACCGAGCCGGACCTGGAGCGGGTGATGGAAGCGGCCTTCGAGGCTGGCGCCATGCACGCCAACTACATCGTGCTGCGGCTGCCGTGGGAAGTGAACCCGCTGTTCCAGCAATGGCTGGAAGCGCACTTCCCGGACCGCGCCCAGCGCGTCATGAACCGCGTGCGCGACATGCGCGGCGGCAAGGACTACGACAGCGATTTCGGCAAGCGCATGAAGGGCGAGGGCGTGTGGGCCGAGCTGATACGGCAGCGCGCCGAGAAGGCCATCCGCCGCTTCGGCATGGAAAAGCGCGGCAGCCGCTTCAGCCAGCTCGACGCCACGCAGTTCAAGCGCCCGCTGGTGGTCCCGGCGCTGGGCGCCAAAGCCAGGACCGCAGCGGCGGCGGGGCAGATGGACCTGTTCTGAGCAAGGGGAGGATAGATGGGCTGGCGATGGATCAGTATCATCCTGCCGCTGCTAGCGCCGATGGCCAGCTCTGCTGGGTGGCAATCGGATTCTGCGCATCGGCCCTGTACGAAATTGCGCGATCACACCCGTGTGATCCGTGTGATCGTGCTCTGCCGAGCGGTACGGCAGGCAAGTTGAACGGGATAGCTATCGCCTGGGGTGGTTTGCCGGTGGTACTGGTTTCGATGCGTTAAGGGCTTACGGCGCCTTGCGCGAGCAATTGCGGCCGGCGCGCTTTGCCACGTACAGCGCGGCGTCGGCGCGCTCGATCAGGTCGTTCATGGATTCGCCGATGCGGTGCTCGGCGACGCCGGCGCTGATGGAGAGCCGGCGCCCGGCCAGGTTGCCGTCGAAGCGAAGTGCCTGCACCGCTTCGCGGAACCGCTCGGCGAAGGCCAGGCAATCGTTGGCGCTGACGCCGGACTGGAAGATGGCAAATTCGTCGCCGCCGTAGCGCACCGCGACATCGGCCCGGCGCGACAAGCCGCCCAGCAGCTGGCCCACGCGGCGCAGCACGACATCGCCGCTCAGGTGCCCGCACGCGTCGTTGATGTCTTTGAAATGGTCTATATCGAACAGTAATAAGGCCAGCCGCGCTGACTCCTCGCGCTCGTGCAATTCGATCATGCGGGCCGCCGCATCTTCCATGTAGTAGCGCGTAAACAAACCGGTCAGCGGATCGCGCGCCGCCAGCTGATAATAGCGGCGCCTGTCCTCCTCCATCTCCGCGTAGCCGATTTGCGCCTGCTTCAAGTCGTCATAGGCAATCTGCAGTTCCTGGTTGGCGGCAAGCAGACGCTGCTCGTGCTGGTGTTCCAGCGTCACGTTCTGATAGATCGTGACGAAACCCTGGGCCTCGCCGTTCTCGTCGTGGATGACGCTGCCGGTGATGTCGAGCACCGTGCCGTCGGGGCGCGTGCGGGTGAAATGATGGGGCTGGAATTGTTTGCTGAGCTGAATGCGCTCCTCGACTTGCCGTTCCGGATCGCCCGGCCCGAATTCGCCGCGCCGGGCGTTAAAGTAAAACAAGTCCGGCAGCGTTACGCCGGGACGCATGACGTCTGCCGTAAAGTTCAGCAGACGGCAGAAGGCATCGTTCCAGAAACGCATCGTCAAAGCGCTGTCGATGATGGTCACGCCCACGGGCATGCATTGCATGGCTTGCACGAGTTCATGAACGCTCAGCTGCGCAATACCGTGGGTCAGGGGAGGTAGTTTCATCGCGCGCCCTCAGATGGCCTAGCCTGGCCGGTAACGAGAGAATATCAGCTTGTATACATGGAAAATGCACACATTCTCACGCTGCCGCCGGTCGGTTGCCCGCCGCGTGCTAGGTGTTGCTGGCGATGAGTTCCAGCAGGTATTGCTCGATGGTGAAGACGTGGGCGTCGTGCTTGCCGAGTTCGCGCAGGGCGATGGCAAGGTGGGTCAGGTAGTCGCTGTTGGGACCGCTGGGGCCGGCGGAACGGGCGATGTGGCGGGCGATTTCCTCTTCGCTCGCTTCGCCCAGGAAGGCTTCGTTGTCCTCGCGCGCCACGTACACCACGCCTTCGGCGGCGTCGGCCGCACCCGCCGTCGCCGCGTCGTCGAACGCCATCTCCACCGCCACCCGCAAGTAGCCGTTCTTTTCCCGGTAGTCCAGGTGCTCGAACACGGCCGGCGTGATCAGGTAAGCCATGCCATGGCAGATGGCGCCGGCCTCGGGGATGATGGTGACCACCCGGCCCGGCGCGGCGGGCGTGCCGCGATGGTCGTGCGAGCCTTGCCAGAAGCGCCGCGACCAGCCGGCGATGCTGGCCGGGCGCCGCTGCAGATAGGGGAAGTCCGCCTTGTAGATCAGCGAGCCATAGCCGAACACCCACACGCTGTGGTGTCCGGCGAACTTGTCCATCTGCCGGTTGATCTCGATAGTGTTGGCTGACATGGGCAAATTATAGCGAACAGCGCCGCGCGCGGCAGCCGCTGCGGGACGCCGGCGTGCTATCCCGCCACACGCAATTGGGCAGCCTGCCGCAGCGCGCCCTGGATGGCTTGCGCGCGCAGTTCCGCACCCAGCGCAATGCCTTCGGCGCGCACCACGTCCACCTGCGCCACGCCCATGATGGCGAACACGGCCTTCAGGTAGGACTCCTGGTGGTCTGCCAGCATCTCGTGCGGCTGGCCGCCACGGGTCGAGACCAGCACCACGCGCTTGCCCGTCGCCAGCCCGACGGTGCGGCCGTCCGGCCCCACGTCATAGGTGCGGCCCTGCAGCAGCACGCGGTCCAGCCAGGCCTTCAGCGTGGACGGCACCGACAGGTTGAACATGGGCGCGCCCAGCACCAGCACGTCGGCGGCCATGAACTCGGCCAGCAGCGACTCGGTCAGCAGCGCTTCCGCGCTGAGCTCGGCGTTCATCGGCAGCGCCGTGTTCCATTCGGAGCGCATCACTTGCATCAGCGGGCCGTTCACGTGCGA
>NZ_BAAKJE010000270.1:0-36690 GCF_059704565.1 Massilia sp. NBRC 108631 | reverse complement strand
CACTGCGCCGTCGCCGGCTGCCTCCTGCGCGTGGCCGCCGGCCGCCGCCTCGGACTGGGCGGCGCCAGCGCTGGCGCCGGGGGGCGCGCCGGATTGCGCGGCGCGGCGGGCCTCTTGCGCGGCAAGCTTGCTGCGCGCCTCGGCCATGGCGGTCTCGAAATCACCCAGCAGGTTGCGCGGCAGCGCGCCCTTCTCGGGTGCCGCCACGTGTTTGGCGTGCTCCTCGGCCAGCGCGTCTAGCTGGGCCGCATCGGCCCCATCCGCCGCGAGGCGGCGCACGGCGGCCAGCGCGTCGAGCGCGGCGCGCTGCAGGTTGACCTGGTCTTCCAGGCGCTGCCCCAGCGCGCTGCGCACGCCGTTGAATTCTTCGGCCAGTGCGGGCGTGGCGGCAATCACCTTCCACAGGCGGTCCAGTTCGGCGACTTGATTGGGCGTGAGTTTCTCGTCGGCCTGCAGCTTGCGCGCATTGGCAATGGCGGCCTCGGCCTGGCGCTGTTCGGCCTGCTGGTGACGGATCGCGTCCAGGCGCGATTGCATCAGCTTGGCCACCCGGCGGTCGGTGTTGCGCATGGCCTGCTGCACCTTCTCCAGCGCCGGCTGCGACACCACGTGCGCAGCCGCAGCCAGGCGCACGTCGGCAAACTCGCTCTGCAAAATCAATTCGACTGCAGCGGCCTCGTCCTCGGCCAGCGTCTTGGCCCGCTCGGCCTGCGCGGCGCGGCGCGAGGCGGTCTGCTCAGCTTGGGCGGACGCGGCCACGGCGGCGGAAGCCTGTGCAGCGTCGGGCTGCTGGCCGTTCGGCGCATCGCCGGGTCGCTTGAAGAGGAATTCGAACATGATGGGCTATCGCTGTTTCAAAACCGCCATCATAGCAAAGGAAGGCCATGCTTTGCCTCGGCTACGCGAAAGCTAGTCTGCCAGCGCGCGGCTGGACGGACGCTGACGGCGCGGACGGACCAGTTCCGACACCGGAATATTGGTGTCGAACTCGTCGTCCGGCAGCACCTGGGGCAACACGGCCAGTTCCGGCAGCGCCAGCTCGTCCGCCTTGCCGCGCGGCCTGGCGGCCGGCTTTCCCACCAGGTGCAGCGTGCCGCCCTTGCAGCGGCGCGCCTCGGCCACGTTGGCATCGTGCAGCAGGAACTGGTTGGCGATGGCAAACCACGCTTCGCCGCCGATGGCGGTGCGCGCCACGGCAAACAGTTCCTTCTCTTCCTTGTCCAGCCGCTGCAGCAGCGACTCGCAAAAGGCGTCGATGCCGGCACAAATATCGTGCACGCGCTGCGCGGACTCGTCTTTCGATTCGGCAACCTGTTGCTGCAGCGAGCGGATCACCCCCAGCGCCGTGTCGTTTAGCCGGTTGAGCTCGTCGAGCAGCTGGTTGGCCTGCTCGGTCGCCTGGCGGATCGCCGGGATCAAATACATCTCGATCTTGCGCCAGTGGCAGGCCTGGTACAGCCGGTTCAGCGATTCGCACGCGAACTCGAGTTGCGACAAGGTCAGGCTGTTCTGGTTGAGCAGCGTGGACTGGACGTATTTCTGGAAGGAAAGCAAACTGACGCGGATGCTGGCTTGCTCGACAGATAGAGCTACCAAGGTGTATGTGGCAGTTAACATTCTTACTCCAAGCTAGGATCACAAAAAGCGACGAGGCGGAAGTAAAAGTGTAAATAATTGCGACGATCAGGACTTTGACATAGAACAAACTGTCTGGGTATTGATCAGGAAACTACGCTTGCAGCTTGAGATGTAAAATGGACGTCCCGGGTTCCGGCGACGGACTGACCGAGCCGCCGAAGCGCCGGACCAGCTGCTGGACACCGCCATTTTCAGACAACGCTTCACCGACAATCGCCGCAGTGCCTCGGCTGCGGAAATAATCGATCAGCTTTTGAAACAGAATAGCGCCTAGCCCCATTCCCTTCAAGTCCGAACGTACCAAAATGGCAAATTCAGCATGCTGATTATCGGGGTCGGCAACAGCGCGTACTACCCCTAGTGTTTCAGCCCTGCCCGCGCTACCGATGCGTGTTGCAATGAAGGCCATGGCGCGGTCGTAGTCGATCTGCGTGAGCCGCGCCAGTTGCGCCGGCTGCAACTCGCGCATGGCGGAAAAGAAGCGCAAGCGCACATCGTCCGGATCCAGTTTGGAAAAAAATTCGACATGTTGGGGGGCATCTTCAGGCCGGATCGGGCGCAAGGTCAGCGGTGCGCCGCGCCACAGGACTTCCTGTTCCAGCTCCTGCGGATAAGCACGGATGGCCAGCCGGTAGCCGGCGCGCGGCGGACCCAGCGTGATGCGGGCATCCAGCGCCAGCACGCCTTGCGCATCCGCCAGCAGCGGGTTGAGGCTCAGGCTGGCCAGTTCGCACGTGTCGGCCACCAGGTCGGATACCTGGATCAGCGCATGGCAGATGGCGTCGCTGTCGGCGGCCGGGCGCAAGCGGGTACGCTCCAGCAAGTCCCGCGCCAGCACCATGTTGAGCGGCGGCAAGCCGATGGCGCGGTGGCTGGCGCCGAAGTCCATGGCGCCGCCCCGGCCGGCCGCCGCCTCGGCCGCAAGATTGGCGCTGGCGCCGCCGGGCCCGAAACTGATCACCGGCCCGAAGGTGGCGTCGTCGTGCACGGTGATGGCCAGTTCGGTCGCATGCAGCGCCGCGGCCGGGCGGGCGCCGGCACCGTGCGCGCCGCCGCCCCAGTCCGCGCCCGAGTCCGAGCCTGCGCCTGATGCCGGCCCGGATACCGAACCGGATACCGAACCGGGTGCCGGGCCGGGTCCGCCGTCCGGTGCCGCCACCCGGATGCCGTAGGCGGCCAGCACGGCGCGCGTTTCCGCCGCTGTCAGCGCCTGGCGCCCATCTGCCCCGGCGGCAGCCAGCACGGCGCGCGCGGCGGCGCGCTCCGGCTTGCCGCCCGGCGGCAACTGGCCCGGCACTTCCATCAGCAGTTCCTGGTTGCGGCGATACTGCACCGTCTGCATGAAACCGCGCACGGCCTGCTCGGGCGTGTCGTAGGCCGGCAAGCCGGCTTCGGCAAACACGCGGCGCGCGCCGGCCACCGCTGCCCCGCCCAGCCAGCACGCCAGGACGTTCTTGCCCGAGGCGCGCGCCAGCGGAGCCAGCAGCTCGGCAATCCGGCCGGCGTCCACCCCGGTGGCGGGCGCGTGGATCAACAGCACCGCATCCACTTGCGGCTCGCGCAGCAGCGCGGCGAACACGGCCGCGTACTGCTCAGGCGTGGCGGCGCCGCCCAGGTTGAGCGGATTGAACGGCGGCGCGGCCGCACGGCGCGCGATGGCCGCGCCCGGCTCGGCCGACTGCGCCTGCCGCAGCAATCTGATGGTCTCGTCCGACAGCGCCGCCAGCGCGCCGTCCGCGTACGCCAGTGCGTCGGTGGCGATGGTCCCCAGCGCGCCGCCGTTGGCCACGATGGCCAGCCGCTCGCCGCGCAGCGCGCGCGCATGGGTCAGCGTTTCGGCCGCGTCGAACAAGTCCTCGGTGGAATGCACGCGCAGCATGCCGGCGCGGCGGAAGGCAGCGTCGTAGGCCAGGTCGCTGCTGTCGCGCCCCGCTTTCAGCACGATCACCGGCTTGGCGCGCGCCGCCAGCCGCGCGGCCGACATGAATTTGCGTGCGCAGGCCAGGTTTTCCATGTAGACCAGGATGGCGGCCGTATCGGCATCGTCGGCCAGGTAGTCGAGCAAGTCGCCCAGGTCGATGTCGGCGCGCTCGCCCAGCGAGGCAAACTTGGAGAAACCGATGCCGTGCAGCCGCGCCCAGTCCAGCACCGCCGCCATCAGCGCGTCCGACTGCGAGATGAAGGCGATTTTCCCGGCCCTGGCGCCGCCCTCGGCCAGGCTGGCATTCAGGCCGCTGTGCGGCGCCAAGAGCCCCACCCCGCCCGGCCCCAGGATGCGCAGCAGGTGCGGCTTGGCCGCGTCCAGCATGGCCTGGCGGGCCGGCTTGCCGCCGATCCTGGCCTGGTCCAGGCCCTTGGTCAGCACCACGGCGGCGCGTGTGCCGCGGGCGCCCAGCTCGGCGATCAGCCCCGGCACTGTGGCCGGCGGGGTGCAGATGATGGCCAGGTCGGGCGCCTTCGGCAGCGCCGACACCTTGCCGTAGCAGCGCACGCCCAGCAACTCGTCGTACTTGGGATTGACCGGCCAGAGCGCGCCCGCGTAGCCGCCGCCGGCCATATTGGTTAGCACGATGGCGCCCAGGCTGCCCGGCCGCAACGAGGCGCCGATAACGGCCACCGTGCCGGGGTCGAACAGGCTGTTGAAATTCCTGATGCTCATGGTCCGCCCTTTCAGCTCCCGCTACCAGCGGGAGCTATGGTCTTCCGTTACGCCCACCAGCTGCGTCACCATGCGTTTTGGCTGGTCTGCGCTGCTGCGCACCCAGCCGCTGAAGGTGCCGATCGGCTGCAAGTAGCGGCTGGCCGCCACCACCAAATTCTTGTTCTGGCGGCGCGCGCCCTCCGGCGTGAAAAACAGTTCCAGCAGGTCGTCCTCGGTGAAGATATGCCAGCGCGCCAGCGGGTCGGCCTGGTCGTAGATGAAATGCGCCGGTCCCAGCGCATGCACCTGGCCGTCGAGCCACAGCGCGTTCTCATGGCCGCCGAAATAGCCGGCCTGCAGATTGAAACCCAGTTCCAGATTATGCCCCGAGGCCCAGCGCCACGCGGTATTGCGCGCCAGCAGGCCGTTGGAATAGTCGAAACTGGCCACGCCGCCGGCCAGATCGTATTCGCCGCGCCACAGCTTGACCTGGCCTGTGAGCGGCATCCCGGAAGACTTCTGCGTGGCGTGCACCGAACCGTCCTTGACCGGGCCGCTGGCCAGCAGCAGCGGCGCATTGCCGGGCCCGAACTCGGCCTCGATCACCAGGTAGGGACAATCCAGTTCCAGCTTGTAGCGGCCCGCGCCCAGCCCTTCGATGTTGATGTAGGTCTGCTTCATCTTGAAGGTACTGCGGCCGTTGGCGTGCGCAGCCACCCGGGCCGACGTGATGGGCAGGCCGTCCTGCGAAAAATTGGCCAGCATGTCGCCGTCGTCGCGGTCGAAAGCGTAGGCGAAACAGGTACTGATCCAGCCCAGGTCGACGATGGCCACGGCGCAAAACACCTGCTCGGTGGCCAGCGCCACATAGTGCCAGCGCTTGTGGTGGAACCGGCGCCACAGCGGGTTGCGGGCGTGCGGGCCGGCCAGTGCGCTCCAGTCGAATCCGGCCGCCTGCCCGGCATAGCGGCCGAACAGCGGCTGGCCGTCCGCGCCGACCAGGCTGGCGGGGGCTGCCGGCAGCATCATGCGGCCTCCCTGCCGGCTTGGCCGTCCAGCGCCGCCTGCAGCACGCCGGAAAAGCCGGACGGCTCGGTGGCGCCGGCTTGCACGCGGGGGCAGCCATGCCAGTTGGCGCAGCGCTGCAAGGCTGCGGCCACGTCGCGCGCGAAGCGCTCGCTGACCCGTACACCCGGTTCCAGCGCCAGCGATTTCAGCTCGAACACGCCGTCGCGCCGGTGCGCCTTGGCGTCGACCCGCCCCACCAGCGCACCGCGCCGCAGGATGGGCAGCGTGAAGTAGCCGTAGCGGCGCTTTTCGGCCGGCGTGTAGCACTCCAGGCGATAATCGAAATCGAACAGTTCCAGCGCGCGGCGGCGGTCCCACACCACCGGGTCGAACGGCGACAGGATGGCGGTGGCGGTGGCCGCCAGGGCGCCGGCAGCGGCGCTGGCGGCCAGGCCGGCGTGGTCCGGATGGATGTAGACCGGCTCGTCCCAGCCCTGCACGCGCGCGCGCAGCAGCGCGCCCTCGGCCGCCAGCGTTTCCGGATCGAAGCGCGGTGGCCGGGTCCGGAAGTAGTCGGCAATCCAGGATGCCTTGGCCAGGCCCAGTGCCTTCACGGTTTTCAGCACGAAAGTGCGGCGCGTGTCTTCGATGGCGGGCATGCGCTTATCGTCCCAGCCCGGCAGCGCACGCGCAAGTACGCGTTCGGCCAGGTCGTACACGCGCTGGAAGTTGTGGCGCCGCGCGATCATCAGCCGGCCGGCCGTAAACAGCACCTCCAGCGAACGCTTTTCCGGCTTCCATTCCCACCAGCCGCCGCTCTTGCCGTCGGTGCGCTCGAAGTCCGAGGAGCGTGCCGGTCCATGCTCGCGGATATGCGCCAGCACCGCATCGACCTCGGCGCGGCGCTCGGCCATCCAGGTCCCGGAATACTTCCAGCCCATGGAGCCAGGATCTATCATGCGGTGGCGGTACAAGCCATAGTCTTCCATCGGCACGAAACAGGCTTCATGCGCCCAGTACTCGAACAGCGCGCCCTCGGCCAGCAGCTCCTCCAGCCAGGCTTGCGGGTAGTCGCCCAGGCGGCTCCACAACACCAGGAAAGGGCTGCGCGCCACCACGTGGATGGTGTCGATCTGCAGCGCGCCCATTTGCCGTATCGCCGCCAGCAGGTCGGCTTTTTGCGCTTTCCTGCGGCGCGGCTGCAACAGCCCCTGGGCCGCCAGATGCAGCGCGCGCGCGCCGGCCAGGCTGAATGTCAATTCGGTCAAAAACGTGGCCCTTCCATAGTTAAACCCAGCCCGCTATTCTAAAGAAGAAAGCGCGCTTTGTTGCAAGCGCTGTCGACGATAGCTTGATGTTTTATCACTTTTTCCGGCGGCCCGGGATTTTTTGCTTTTGTTTTGGCATTCGCGCGGCCCAAGCACCCGGTTTACGTGCAAAATACCCCTGATGGAGACTGTGTTACCCCATAGCCCCAAGGCGACCAATTGACAAGATCCGATAACCCAGTCCGACGCCTGCTGCGTAAACTGTACCGGGCGATACTGCTGCCCGCCTTTGCGCTGGGCTTGCTGATTTCCATGTGGGCAGCCGTGGCTTACCAGGTTAGCCAGGAATACCACAGCGCCCGCCACGAGGGCGTGCTGCACAGCCAAACCCTGGCCCGCACCCTGGCCGAGCACACCAGCCACCTGCTGCGCCAGACCGAGCACGCCACCCAGCTGTTCAAGCTCAAATACGAAGAAACCCGCGGCGCGCTGCGCCTGCCCGAATTCACCCGCAAGGGCGGCCTGCTCGACTCCTTGATGCCGTCCCGCCTGGAGCTGCCGATTGCGCTGTACCTGCCGGACGGCACGCTGCTGGAAAGCCGCCACGGCTTCTTCAACCAGAGCATCGCCAACGATTCCGTGTTCAAGATGCTGATGCTGGCACAGGACGATGCGGCGCTGGCGTCCAACCCGATGGTCGAGCCGGTGACCAAGAAGTGGCAGATCCAGATCGCGCGGCGCCTCAACGACGCGCAGGGACAATTTGCCGGCGTTGTCATGCTGATGGTGGACCCTGCCTATTTCGTGGAGGACTACGACCGCCTGCACGTGGAGCCGAACGGTCTGGTGATGCTGGTGAGCCGCGACACCGGGCTGGCCATCGGCCGCATCGAGGAGCGCCTGTACATCACCGACACCATCGACTTCACCACCTCCACCACCGATGCCTACGGCAGCGCCGACGAGCTGACCCTGAAACAGCCGCTGGACGGCGTGGAGCGCATCTACAGCTTCCGCGACCTGCCGCGCTATTCGCTGACGGCGGTGGTGGGCAACACGGTCAGTTCGGCGATGGCCCGTTTCGAGCGCCAGCGCAGCATCTACTTCGTGCTGGCCGGCGTGGCGACCGTACTGGTGGTGTGCTTTGCCGCGCTGCTGATGCAGCAAAGCGAACGGCTGCGGCGCAGCATGAACGCGGCCAACGAGGCCAGGCAGAAACTGCGCGCGGCGGCCGACGCCAGCCTGGACGCGGTGTTCCTGCTCAAGGCTTGCCGCTCGCAGACGCGCGGTGAGGTGATCGACTTCACGCTGCTGGACGTGAACGAGCGCGGCGCGCGCATGCTGGAGCTGCCGCGCGACACGCTGCTGGGCCAGCGCATCGGTGAACTGGTGCCCATGTGGCGCACGGAAGGCTTCATCGACAAGTATCGTACCGTGATGGAAACCGGCCAGCCGCTGGAAGAGGAATTCGAGACGCGCAACCTGCCGGGCGAACCGCGCTGGCTGCGGCACCAGATCGTGGCGCTCGACGACGGCGTCACCGTCACCACCCGCAACATCACGTCGCGCAAACGCGACGAGCTGAAAATGCGGCAGAACCAGGCCGAACTGGCGGCCGTCAACGATGCTTCTCCGCTCGGCCTGATCCGCGCCGACGCCAACGGCCATTGCACCTATGTGAACCGCACCTTCGAGGCAATTACCGGGCTGACGCGCGACCAGGCCCTGGGAGACGCCTGGATGGCGGCCGTGCACCCGACCGACCGCGACGTGCTGCGCACGGCGCTGCGGCACCTGCGCGAAACGCTGAAGCCGTTCCAGGACACCCTGCGCTGCGTGCATCCGGACGGCACCATCGTGTGGACCTCGATGAAGGTGGCGCCGATTATCATCGACAGCAATATCGACGGCTTCGTCGGCACGCTGGACGACATCACGCTGATGCGCAAGTCGGTGATGGCGCTGCGCGAAAGCGAGGCGCGCCTGCGCACCATTGCCGACACGCTGCCGGCCATGATCGCCTACGTCGACGAGGAAGAAGTGTACCGCTTCAACAACCTGGCCTACGAGCGCGAATTCAGCCAGTCCGGCATCGAGGTGATGGGCAAGACCATCCGCGAAACCGTGGGCGAGCAGCGCTACCAGTTTTTGCAGCCCTACATCCAGCGCGCGCTGGCGGGCGAAACCCTGTCCTTCGAGGAAGACGACGAGAGCCATGGCCTGCTGCGCAGCTTTGAAGTGATCTACATTCCGCAATTCGACGAGGGCGGCTTCAGCGTGGTAGGTTTCCACGTCATGCGGCAGGACATCACCGCGCAAAAGCGCGAGAAACAGCGCCTGCTCAAGCTGTCGCAGGTCGACGCCCTTACCGGCCTGACCAACCGCGCGGGCTTCCTGCAGGAGCTGAACAACGCCATGGCCGCCAGCCGCGACAACGGCACCATGATGGCGGTGATGTATATGGACATAGACCGTTTCAAGCCGGTCAACGACACCTACGGCCACAGCGTGGGCGACTCGCTGCTGAAGGTGTTCTCGGCGCGCCTGACGCACGCCATGCGCGCCACCGACACCATCGCCCGCCTCGGCGGGGACGAGTTCACCATCATCGTCGAACGTCTGGCCCGCTGCGAAGACGCGGAGACCCTGGCGGCCAAGATCGTTACCACCATGCAGGCGCCGTTCGAGCTGGACGCGGCCACGGTGTCGGTATCGACCAGCATCGGCCTGACCTTCTACCAGGGCGAGGACGTGACTCCGGCCGAACTGCTGAACCGGGCCGACATGCTGCTGTACCAGGCCAAGCAGGCCGGCCGCAACACCTACCGCGCCGGCGCCCCCGTGCCCGAAGCGCACGTTGCCTCGAATGCGGCTTGAGCCTCCGCTTGAATATCCGTCAATGCCTGGCGGGCCAACTTAGGCTATATTGAGCGTTTTCCGGCTTTACCCTGGCAATCCATGCGTCTGCTGCACACCTCCGACTGGCATCTGGGCCAGTCGCTCCACAATTTCGAACGCACCTACGAGCACCAATGTTTCCTCGACTGGCTGCTGGACGCCATCGTGGCCGAGCAGGCCGACGCCCTGCTCATCGCCGGCGACGTGTTCGACAACGCCAACCCCTCGTCCGCCTCGCAGCGCCAGCTCTACCACTTCCTGCAACAGGCCAGGGTGCGCGCACCGCAGCTGGACCTGATCGTCATCGCCGGCAACCATGACTCGCCGGGCCGCCTGGAAGCCCCCGGCCCGCTGCTGGAAGCGCACGGCACCCGAGTGATCGGCAATGTGCCGCGCGGCGCCGAAGGCAGCATCGACGTCGAGCGCCTGGTGCTGCCGCTGACCGGCAAGAGCGGCGCGGTGGAAGCCTGGTGCCTGGCCATTCCCTTCCTGCGCCCCGGCGACGTGCCGCGCCCGGCAAGCGCGGCCGAACCGGCGCCGGAGCCCGCACCCGACCCGTACCTGGCCGGCATCGCCCTGCTCTACCAGCAGGCATTCGCCGTGGCGCAGGCCCGGCGCCAGCCCGGCCAGGCCATCGTCGCCATGGGCCACTGCCACATGGTGGACGGCCAGATGTCGAACGACTCCGAACGGCGCATCGTCATCGGCGGCACGGAGATGCTGCCCGCCGGGATTTTCGACCCGTCCATCGCCTACGCCGCGCTGGGCCACCTGCACCTGGCCCAATCGGTGGGCAAGCAGGAGCGCATCCGCTACTGCGGCAGTCCCATTCCGCTGTCGTTCGCCGAAGTCGGCTACCGCCACCAGATCCTCAGAATCGATCTCGATGCCGGCACCGGCGCGGCCGCCGAAGTAGTCCCCATTCACGTGCCGCGCGCCGTGGAGCTGATGCGCGTGCCCGCCAAGCCCGCCCCGCTGGAACAGGTGCTGGAACAGCTGGCCGCCCTGCCCGGCGAGAGCGGCCTGCCGCCGGAGGCCCACCCATTCCTTGAAGTGCGCGTGCTGCTGGACGCGCCTCAGCCCGGCATGCGCGCGCGCGTGGAAGCAGCGCTGGAAGGCAAGCCGGTGCGGCTGGCGAAAATCGAAACCTCCACGCCCAAGCGCATGCCATCGCTGGACGACGCGGCCCTGACGCTGGACCAGCTGGGCAAGCTGCAGCCGGACGACATTTTCAAGCGCCTGTACCGTCAGCGCTTCGGCAACGAAGCCCCGGCCGAGCAACTGAGCGCTTTTGCCGAGCTGATGCTGCCCGGCGCCTGAACAAAGAACACCTATGCGTATCCTGAGAATCGGCGGTAAAAACCTGGCCTCGCTGGCCGGAGAATTCAGTGTGGACTTCGAACAGGAGCCGCTGGCTTCCAGCGGCCTGTTCGCCATCAGCGGCCCCACCGGCGCCGGCAAAAGCACCCTGCTCGACGCGCTGTGCCTGGCCTTGTACGACGCCACGCCGCGCCTGCTGAAGGCGCTGGGCCGCAGCATGCTGCCGGACGTGGGCGCCGAAACCGTCACCACCCAGGACACCCGCAACCTGCTGCGGCGCGGCGCCGCCGACGGTTTTGCCGAAGTCGATTTCGTCGGCAGCGATAACCTGCGCTACCGCGCGCGCTGGAGCGTGCGCCGCTCGCGCAACAAGGCCGAAGGCGCGCTACAGCCCACCGCCATGGGCTTGCAGCAGCTGCCCGCACTACTGCCGGTGGGCGGCACCAAGACGGAGGTAAAAGCCGAAATCGAAAAACGCATCGGCCTGTCGTTCGAGCAGTTCACGCGCGCCGTGCTGCTGGCGCAAAACGAATTCGCCACCTTCCTGAAAGCGGACGACAACGAGCGCGGGGAGTTGCTCGAAACGCTGACAGGCAGCGCTGTCTACAGCGAAATTTCCATGCGCGCCTTCGAGCGCGCCAAGCTGGAACTGGCAGCGCTGCAACGCCTGACGGGCCGGCTGGCCGACCAGAAGCCGCTCAGCGGCGAGGAACGCGCCGCGCTGGATGCGCAAAGCGCGGAGGCGGACGCCGTGGTAGCCGGGCTGGACGCGCAAAAAGCGGTGCTGGAGCAGGAACTGCGCTGGCACCAGCAGGCGCATAGACTGGAGCAAAACGAGCTGCAGGCGCAGCAGGCATTGCAGCAGCGGCAGGAAGAAGCGGAGGCGGCGGCCCCGCGCCGCGCGGTGCTGGCGCAGCTGGACGCCGTGCAGCCCGCGCGTCCGCTGGCCGGCGAGGTGACGCGCATCGAAGACGAAATCATCGTTGCGCAAGCCGCGCTGGCAGCGCGCCAGCAGGAGTCGGAACAGGCGCTGCAGGCGCAGGCGCAAGCCGCCGCCGTGCTGCAGCAATCAGAAACGGCAGTTGTCGACGCCGAAGCCGCGCAGCGCAACGCCGGTCCGCAGCTGGACCAGGCAAAGGCGCTGGACGCCCGCATTGAAGCGGCGCTGCCCGCGCACCGGCAGGCCAGCGCTGCGCTGGAGGCAGCCAGCCAGGCGGACAAACTGGCGCGTAGCGCGCTGCAGAACAAGCAAAGCGAACACCGCCAGCTCACCGCCGCGCAGGAGCACGGCGCCGCTTGGCTGGCCCGCCACCAGCAATGGCAAGCGCTGGCCGAGTCGTGGCAGAAGTGGGACGTGCTGTTCGTGCAGGCAGGGCAGGCCGCGTCGCAATCCGAGAAGCACGGCCATGCGCTGGCGCTGCTGCAACGCCACGCTGCCCAGCACCGCGACGAGGAAGTTCGCGCCACAGCCAGCCTGGCCGGCGCCAGCGAACGGCTTCAGGCGCTGGAGGCGCAGCGCCAGCAAGCCATCGCCGCGCTGGCGTCGTTCGATGCGGACGCCTTGCATAGCCGCCGCCGCGCGCTCGAACAGCGGCGCGACCTGCTCGTTACCGGCGAGAAGGCGTGGTCCGAACTGGACGCGCGCCGGCAGCGCAAGGCACAGCTGGACAGCGAAGCCGCGCAGCAGCAGCGCATCCGGCAGGCGGCTGAAACCAGGCTGGCCGGCGCGCAGCAGCAGTACGCATTGCTGATGGCCACCTTCGGCCAGGCCGAACGCTCGCTGAAACTGGCCGAAGCGGCGTGCGCGGAAAGCGTGGAGAAGCTGCGCGCCACGCTGCAGGACGACCAGCCCTGCCCGGTCTGCGGCGCGGAGGAACACCCTTACCGCCATGACGACGGCGCGCTCGCCGCCATGCACGCCAGCCTGCAGGGGGAAGTGACGCGCTGCCGCGAGCAGCTGCAGAAAAACATCGAGCAGCAGACCTTCCAACGCACCACGGCCGAGAACGGCACCGAACGGCTTGCCGTGCTGGCCACCGAGCTGCACGCGCTGGCCGACACGCTGGCCCGCGCCGGCGCAGCCTGGGACAGCCATCCGCTCGCCGCTGACGCCATGGACGCTGCCGGCGCGAGCGCCCCCGCCGCCACGGCCATGAACGCCGGCACCGCAGCTGCCAGTGCGGCCCCCATGCTGCCTGACGGCGCAGCGCCGGACCTCGCCGGCTGGTTTGCTTCGGAACTGGCGTCGGCCCGGGACGCGCTGCACAGCATCGACCAGCAGGAACTGGCCCTGCGCCGCGCCGGCGCCGCGCGCGACCTCGCGCAGCAAGCCTGCGACTCCGCATCCGCCGAACACGCTCGCCTGCACGCCACGGCGGCGGCAGCGCAATCCGCGCTGGCGCAGTCGAACGCGGAGTTCCAGGCACTGGAAGACAAGCGCATCGAAGTGGCGCTGCAGCTGAGCGGCCTGCTGGATGAACTGGACGCCGCCTTCAGCAGCATCGACCTGCCCAATGAGGGCTGGAAAGACGAATGGAAAGCGGGCCCCGCGCGTTTCCACGAAGCGCGCCGTGCCGAAGCCAAACAATGGCAAACCCAGCGCACCCAGCTGGATGAACGCGCCCCTGCCTTCGCCGCGCTGGACGCCGAACTGCACGCGCTGGCCGCCGCGCAGGCCCGCACCGGCCATGACGCCGACAGCGCCCGCAGCGCCTTCGCTGCCGCCGACGCGAGCCTGCAGGCGATGCAGGAGCAGCGCATGGCGCTGTGGGGCGGCAAGGAAGTGCGCGACGTGGAAGCACAGTTGCAGGCCGCCATCGGCGCCGCCCGTGCGCGCCTCGCGGCCCAGCAGCAGGCCAGCCAGCAAGCCGCGCAGCAGCGTGTGCGCGCCGAAGAAGCCATTGCCCAATCGGCCGCCCGCATCACGGCCCTGCACGCCGCCGCCGAAGCCGCCGCAACCCGCCTGGCGGACTGGCTGGATGCCTACAACCGCGACCAATCCTCCCGCGCCGCTGCCGCGCGCGCAAATGCCGCGCGTGCAGCCGCCCCCCACGCATCCGGGCATGCCGCGCCGTCAAGCGACGACCTGTTCGCCGCCCCGGCAAGCAGCGGCGGCAGCGGCAGCAACGACGCCACCAGCAGCGACCTGTTCGCCGCCGGCTCCGCAGCGCCTGCGGCGCCGGAAACCGAGCCGCAGCCGCCCGCCGTCACGCTGGCGGAGCTGCTCGCCCTGCTGGCCTGCCCGGCCGACGCCATCCGCATCGAACGCGAAGCACTGCAGGCGCTGGACCATGCGGCCGCCGCCGCCGCCACCGTGCTGAAGGAACGGCAACTGCAGCGCCGCCAGCACAGCGAGAGCGCGCCGGCCGGCAGCGCGCGCAGCATGGACACACTGGCCCTGGCGCTGGACGCCCTGTCGGCCGAACGCAAGCAAGCCCACGACCTGGCCAGCGCGCACCGCCTCGCCATCGCGCAAGACAACGACAAGCGCCAGCGCGCGCACGCCATGCTGGCGGAGATCGAACAACAGGAAGCGGCCGAACAGCGCTGGGCGCGCCTGAATGAGCTGATCGGCTCGGCCGACGGCAAGAAGTTCCGCAACTATGCCCAGCAATTCACGCTGGACGTGCTGCTGGGCTACGCGAACGCCCACCTCAGCCACCTGGCGCGGCGCTACCAGCTCGAACGCATCAACAACAGCAACGGCCCTTCGCTGGGCTTGCTGGTGCGCGACCAGGACATGGGCGGTGAAATGCGCTCCGTGCACTCGCTGTCCGGCGGCGAATCGTTCCTGGTCTCGCTGGCGCTCGCGCTGGGACTGGCCTCGCTGTCGTCCAACCGCGTGCGGGTGGAGTCGCTATTCATCGATGAAGGCTTCGGCAGCCTGGACGCCGAAACCCTGCGCGTTGCCATGGACGCACTGGACGGCCTGCAAGCCATGGGCCGCAAAGTCGGCGTCATCTCCCATGTGCAGGAAATGACGGAGAGGATTTCCACCCGCATCCTGGTGCAGCCGTCGGCGGGCGGAAAAAGCGTGGTATCAGTACATGCTTCCTAGCGCTGCGGCACTTCGCCGCGCTCCACTTTCACCAAATCCCAACCCAGCTCGCGGCGGATCTGCTGCGGGTCGGGTGGCGGACGGCGGTCCACCAGCTTGTTTTGCAGCCACTGGCGCACCGCCTCCTTGGTAGGTTGTTTCTTCTGATCCACAGCTAGCCTCTTTGAGCAACGTTCGGATATCTATTCAACGCGGCCCGGATTTTTCAGTTGACGGCGCGGGGCCGAATACAACACTTTGTTACGCTTTTTGCTAATATGGGATAACCATGAGCATCAGCGCCATCTCTCCGGGATCGAGTGCGGCGGCGCCAGCCGCTGTGCGCAGCGCTGCGCAGCCGCGGGTGCAGCTCACGCCGGAACAGCTGGCGCAGATTGAACAGCTCAAGCAGCGCGACACCGAAGTGCGCCAGCACGAACTGGCCCACCTGTCCGCCGCTGGCGGGCTGGCCACCTCCGGCCCCAGCTACACTTACCAGCGCGGCCCGAACGGCGTGAACTACGCGGTCGGCGGCGAAGTCAACATCGACACCTCGCCCGGCGCCACGCCGGAAGAGACCATCGCCCGCGCCCGCACCATCCAGGCCGCCGCGCTGGCGCCGGCCGAGCCGTCCGGCCAGGACCGCGCCGTGGCCGCCCGCGCCCAACAGCTGGAGCAGCAGGCCCGGACCGAACTGGAGCTGGCCTATGCGCCCGCCGCAGCCGCCAAGCCAACGGTTGATGTCTACGCTTGAATCTGCCGGGATGCGCTAAAATCTCGTCCTTTCACATTCCCCTACCGCGAGCCTTACATGCTGAAAGCCCCACGCACCCTGACGTTCAAATGCGTAAAATGCAACAAATCGGTCCAAGTTTTCCTGCAGAAAGTCTCGGCCTGCTCCCACATCCAGCCTTACCAGGGCATTTGCAAGTGCGGCGAAGTGAAACGCCATGCCACCGGCCAGAAAGACGCCGTGCAATCCTATCTGGCTTCGCCGGACGGCAGCTGGTCGCACCACCATTGACGCGGATGATTCTAGGCGGACGCTAAAGAAATCGGCATTCCTGCCGATAGCATAGGAAACCCGTCAATAGGTGCCGCAATGTCCACTCTTTCTCCTCTCAGCTCACGCCAGTTCCAGCCTGCCAGCCTGCCTGTTGCTAACCAGCAAACAGACAAAAACTTGCGCACCGGCAATTCCTCGCTGCTGGAGAAAGCCCAGAACGATATGGTGTCGCTGTCCAAGAACGGGATCGACCTGCAGCAGCGCGTCGAATCGCTGGGAAATTCCACCGTGGACCTGGCGCAAGACCTGCTCGGCAGCTTCGCCCAGCAGTTGTTCGGCGACGCCGGCAAAGGCGCGACCGTGTCGTTCGACTCGGTCAGCCTGGACTCGTCGGCCAGCTTCGCCGCCGGCGTGCAACAGAGCCAGGGTCCGAACGGTAGCACCAGCGCGGCCGCGTTCAGCCTGAACGAAAGCTCGCACTTCATCGGCAAGGGCACCGTCACCACCGCCGACGGCCGCAGCTTCGATTTCGAAGTAGAAGTGCAGTACGAGTACTCCCTGGAAGCGGCCGCCAGCCAGACCACCACCGGCGCCGGCAATGGCGAGTCCGGCAAACCGCGCTCGGCAGCCGATCCGCTGCCGGCAGTGGAATTCCCGGACATCAAATTCCCAGGCAGCCTGCAAGACTTGTTCCGCCTGTTCGACAAGCCGCTCAAGACCGACGTGGTGCAAGACAACCAAGACCAGCCGGGCCAACAGCAAAAGCTGGGCACCCTGTCGCTGCGCCTGCTCAACCTGGTCAACAGCAGCGAGCTGCTGGATACTTACGGCCAGCAAAACGGCAAGTCCAAGGCTGTCGCCCACGCTTACGGCACGCAGGAAACGCCGGTACCGACCCTGGCCAAAATGCCGGGCAGCGTGCCGCAAGCGGCAGCCGCGCTGGCGGCAGCACAGCCGCCGGCACAAGCCCCTGCGCCGGCGCCCGCCGAGCCGGCGCCGGCCGATCCGCAGCCAGCCGCCAGCCAAGCCGCCACCTGACCTGCCACCCGAGCTGCCATGCCCCCTGCGCGGGCCGCCCCGCGCGGGCCGCGTATAATAGACCCTCTATACAGAACCGCCGCCCTCACGCGGCGGTTCTGCCGTTTACTTACAGATTGAAGATTTTATGACCGCAGCCACTCCCGAAGCACAATTCATCCACTGGACCGAAAACGGCGAGGACCGCTCGGCCCGCTGGCGCTCGGAGAGCGGCATGGCGCCGCCCAAGCGCGTCATCATCGCCGACGACACCACCAACGCCGACACCGCCTACCGCCTGGCGTGCGAAGGCACGGCCCTGCTGTGGAAGGGCGACTTCCAGAACGCGCGCCAGTTGCTGCAGGCGCTGGCCCGGCGTGCCGACCATAAAGGCGGCAAAGGCAAGAAGGCCAGGGCGCCCAAGGTTCCGGCCACGCCCACCGAAGCGTTCCACCTGCATCGACAGGCGCAGTCCCAGCGCGGCCGCACGCTGGCCATGCTGCTGATCCCGTTCGAAGCCGACTACAGCATCCCGCTGCGCCGCGCGCCGGATGTGAAGCTGGCCTGCAACGAGGCATACGGCCGTGGCGAGGAAGCGTTCGCCATGTCGCTGCGCGAACTGCTGGGCGTGATCGGCGCACACGAATGGCGCCGCAACGGCGTGGAAATCCCTGCGCTGGATGAGCGCATCCATCCGCACTACGGCGTGTTCTCGCCCGTGCGCGGCGAATACGTGGCCTTGGTGAACGAAGCGCCGCTGCCGAAGCACGCCAAGCTGGCATTCGACATCGGCGTCGGTACCGGCGTCCTGTCGGCGGTACTGGCGCGGCGCGGCATCGAACGCATCGTGGCGACCGACCAGGACCAGCGCGCGCTGAGCTGCGCGCGCGAAAACCTGCAGCGCCTGGACCTGAACCAGCAAGTGGAACTGGTGAAAGCCAACCTGTTCCCCGAAGGCCGCGCGCCGCTGGTGGTGTGCAACCCGCCTTGGGTGCCGGCCCGCCCCAGCTCGCCGATCGAGCACGCGGTCTATGACCCGGACAGCGGCATGCTGCGCGGTTTCCTCGGCGGCCTGAAAGAGCACCTGACACCCGGCGGCGAAGGCTGGCTGATCCTGTCCGACCTGGCCGAGCACCTGGGCCTGCGTCCGCGCGAGCAGCTGATGGCGTGGATTACCGCCGCCGGCCTGAAAGTGGTGGACCGCATCGACGTGCGCCCGACGCATCCGCGCGCCGCCGACGCCACCGACCCGCTGCACGCGGCCCGCGCCGCCGAAGTCACGTCCCTGTGGCGCCTGGCCGCAGCGTAAAATTGCAGTTGGAAAATCCGGCTTTAAAATCTGCCCTTGCGGAATGAAACAGGCTTGTATATAATTCGGGCCTCAGACGCGGGGTGGAGCAGTCTGGCAGCTCGTCGGGCTCATAACCCGAAGGTCACAGGTTCAAATCCTGTCCCCGCAACCAGATTCAGAAAGCCGTTGATTTCGAAAGGAATCAGCGGCTTTTTCCATTGCAGGCCGACTACGGGAGAAGCATCATGGAAATCGACTGGACGCATTTCACGCCGTGGACCAGCCTGGCCGGCGGCGCGCTGATCGGCCTGGCGGCCGCGCTGCTGGTGCTATTCAATGGCCGCATCGCCGGCATCAGCGGCATCCTGGGCGGACTGCTGCCCTGGCCCAAAGGCGACACGGCCTGGCGCCTGGCTTTCCTGGCCGGCCTGGTGGCCGCGCCGCTGGCCTACGCGCTGGCGCTGCCATTGCCCGAGGTGCAGAGCGACGCGGGCACCGCCATGCTGACCATGGCAGGCTTGCTGGTCGGCGTGGGCACCCGCTACGGCGCCGGCTGCACCAGCGGGCATGGCGTGTGCGGACTGTCGCGCCTGTCGGTGCGCTCGCTGGCGGCCACGGCCACTTTCATGGCGGCCGGCTTCGCCACCGTGTTCATCGTCCGCCACCTGGCCGCATAGGGAGCACAACATGCAAATATTGATGGCATGGATCACCGGCCTGCTGTTCGGCCTGGGCCTGATCGTTTCCGGCATGACCAACCCGGCCAAGGTGACCGGTTTCCTCGACCTGGCCGGCCGCTGGGATCCCTCGCTGGCGTTCGTCATGGTTGGCGCCATCGGCGTTGGACTGGTGGCGTTCCGGCTGGCCGGCAAGCGCAGCACCTCGCTGCTGGGCGCGCCGATGCGCCTGCCCACCGCCAGCGACATCGACCGCCGGCTGGTGCTCGGCAGCCTGGCCTTCGGCACAGGCTGGGGCCTGGCCGGCTACTGCCCCGGCCCCGCGCTGGCCTCGCTGGCCAGCGGCGGCAGCAAGCCGCTGATCTTCACGGCGGCCATGCTGGCCGGCATGGCGCTATTCGAGCTGCTGGAGCGTCGCCGCAACACCGCCGCCGGCAGCCAGCCCACCGCCGGCCGCCCCGGAGCCTGAGATGAGCCGCTTTCCCGAATCGGCCGATATCTGGGACCAGCGCTACAGCGGGCCGGACTTTCTGTTCGGCACCGGTCCCAATGCCTGGCTGGCGCGCCAGGCCGCCCTGCTCGCGCCCGGCATGAAGGCGCTGGCAATTGCGGACGGCGAAGGCCGCAACGGCGTCTGGCTGGCGCAGCAAGGCTTGCTGGTGGACGCCTTCGACCTGTCGGCGGCCGGCATGGCCAAGGCGGCCGGGCTGGCGCAGCAGCGCGGCGTGTCGCTGAATGTGCGCGTATGCGACTGCGACGCCTGGGACTGGCAGCCGGCAGCCTATGACTGCGTCGCGGCCATCTTTGTCCAGTTCGCCGATCCGGCGCAGCGTGCGCGCCTGTTCGCGCGCATCGTCGCCACGCTCAAGCCGGGCGGACTGCTGATCCTGCAGGGCTACACGCTCAAGCAGCTGGACTACAAGACCGGCGGCCCCGGCGTGGCCGATCACCTGTACACGCCGGAACTGATGCGCCAGGCGTTCGCCGCGCTGGACATCCTCGAGCTGCGCGACTACGAAGACGAATTGCACGAAGGCAGCCGCCACGTCGGCCGCTCCGCGCTGCTGGGGCTGGTAGCCCGCAAGCCCTGAAATCCTATCTTGCGCCGCTGAGCTAAACGAGGCGCTAACATGCAAGTTGGAAATAAAACGCCCACTTGCAAAGGAGAAGGCGATGACGCTGGCGACAGATCAAAAGCTCGACACGCATGGCTTGTCGGCGACGGCCAAGACCTTGCTCGCCATACGCGACGCCGTCCTGGACCACTGGGAACGCGACGTGCGCGAGCACATGCCGGAGGCGCGCGACGTGGCCGGGCCGGTGCTGATCAACACCCTGCCGGCCTTCTTCGATAACCTGGCCGAGGCCATTTCGCCCAGCCACCCCCGGGCCAACGCCACCAGCCACAACAACGCGGCGGCGGTGCACGGCGGCGAA
The DNA here is from genome assembly GCF_059704565.1 of Massilia sp. NBRC 108631. Classification (NCBI taxonomy): domain Bacteria; kingdom Pseudomonadati; phylum Pseudomonadota; class Betaproteobacteria; order Burkholderiales; family Oxalobacteraceae; genus Massilia; species Massilia sp. NBRC 108631. Next base: position 16,453 of record NZ_BAAKJE010000270.1, on the reverse strand, counting down.
CGGGCCCGCATGACGTCGTTCAAGCCGGACCAGATCGTGCACGAATACCAGCTGTTCAAGCGGGCCGTGCTGGCCGTGGCCCAGCAGCATGGGCTGCAGTTCAACGCCGCCGAATATGCCTCGATCGAGCATTCCATCGACTGCGCGGCGCGCGAGTCCATCCGCGAGTTCACCGCCATGCACGAAGGCATGCGCCAGCGCCTGGCTGCCGGCCTGTCGCACGACATGCGGTCGCCGCTGGCGGTGATCGCCAACGGCGCCCAGCTGATCGGCATGTCCGCCGACCTGGACAAGGCACAAATGCTGGCCACCAAGATCACCGCCAACGCCAAGCGGCTGGAGGCCATGATGGAGGAACTGCTGGATGCGCTGACCTTCGAGCGCACCGAAAAGCTGCCTTTGTCGCCGTCGCACTTCGACATGTATGCGCTGGCGCTGTCGGTGCAGCAGGAGTTCAACAGCCTGCGCTCCGGCGCGGTGGAACTGAACGGCGCGGCAGTGACGGGCTACTGGTGCCTCAATTCCATGCGCCGCGCGCTGGAGAACCTGGTGATGAACGCCTTCAAGTACGGGGACGGCAAGCCGATCCGCATCAACGTCGACGAGACGCGCGGCCGGCTCATCCTGTCGGTCCGCAACACCGGCACGCCCATTCCAGCCGAGCAACACAACCGCATTTTTGGCTACCTGCGGCGCGAAAGCGGGGCCGACAAGGCCGGCTGGGGCATCGGCCTGCCCTTCGTGCGCGCGGTGGCCGAAAGCCACGGCGGCAGCGCAGCGGTGGACAGTTCCGCCGCCACCGGCACGACTTTCCTGATCGACGTGCCGCTGGACAGCACGGTGGCCGACGCGGCCGGCAAATAATTCACGGCCAGCAAGCGCTGGCGGCCATGCCTTGTTAAAGAAATAGCGGCTTTTTCAGGCGGCAGTGATAAACTTTGCCGCTTGAAAATCTTTCTCAGGAGCCGCGCGTGAGCGACAACGATAACCAACCCGCCAACCTCTCGCGCCGCCGCATTTTCCAGGCCGCGGCCGCCACCGGCCTTGCCAGCGCCGTGCCCGGCATCGCCGGCGCCGCTCCCGCCAGAAAGCCTGCCGCCGGATCGCTGGACGCCAAGCTCAAGGCGCACGTGAAAAACGTGGTGGTCATCTACCTGGAAAACCGCAGCTTCAACAACCTGTTTGCCGACTTCCCCGGCCTGGCCTCGCCCATGCCCACCACGCTGTCGGCCGAGCAGGCGCAGAAAGACTACAACGGCTCGGTGCTGCCCACGCTGCCGAAGATCTGGGGCGGCATGGTGCCGCAGTCGCAAACCATCGGCGGCAAGACCTACGAGATCAAGGAAGAGCAGATCAAGGACTTGCCGAACGCGCCCTTCAAGCTGACCGGCTCGGACGGCAAGCCGCTGCCCGAGTCCGTCATCACGCGCGACCTGTGGCACTTGTTCTACCAGAACCAGATGCAGATCAACGGCGGCAAGAACGACGGCTTCGTGGCTTGGGGCAACACCGGCGGCATGGTGATGGGCTACTACGGCGAAACTGCAAAGAACCTGGGTCTGTACCAGCTGGCGCGCCAGTACACGCTGTGCGACAACTTCTTCATGGCGGCCTTCGGCGGTTCCTATATGAACCACCAGTTCCTGATCAGCGGCCGCCCTGCCGAGTTCCCCAACGCGGCCAACAGCGCCGCCAAGAAGAAAATCGTGGTGCTGGCCGACGGCCCCACCGGTTCGCGCCTGGCCGTGGCGCAGGACAGCCCCGCGTCCGCGCTGGACGGCAAGCCGAAGTACGTGAACGACGGCGCCATCACGCCGGACGGCTACATCGTCAACACCATGGCGCCGCCGTACCAGCCGAGCTGGATCAAGCCGGTGCCCGGCGGCGACCAGAACCTGGCCAATCCGGACGAGGCCTATTACCAGCCGCCGCAAAGCTACGACACCATCGGCGACCTGCTGTCGCGCAAAGGCGTGAGCTGGGCCTGGTACGGCGGCGCCTGGCAGGCGGCGCTGGACAGCAACGGCGGCGGACCGAAGCCAAACTTCCAGTACCACCACCAGCCATTCAACTACTTCACGCAGTTCGCGCCCGGCACCGCCGCACGCGCCGAGCACCTGCGCGATGGCGGCCTGGGCGACAGCCCAATGTCGAACAGGTTCCTGGCCGACGCGGTGGCCGGCAAGCTGCCGGCGGTGGCCTTCTACAAGCCGCAGGGCAACCTGAACCTGCACGCGGGCTACTCCGATATCGAATCGGGCGACCAGCACATCACCAACATCATCGCCCACCTGCAGAAGTCGCCGCAATGGAAGGACATGGTGGTGATCGTCACCTTCGACGAGAACGGCGGCTGGTGGGACCACGTGGCGCCGCCCAAGGGCGACCGCTGGGGCCCGGGTTCGCGCATTCCGGCCATGGTGGTGTCGCCGTACGCCAAGAAAGGCGCGGTCGACCACACCTTCTACGACACCACCTCCATCATGCGCTTCCTCACGCGCCTGCACGGCCTGCCGCTGCTGGACGGCCTGAAAACGCGCAACGAGGCCTTCGCCGCGCGCGGCGCGACGCCGCCGGGCGACCTGACGGGCGCCCTGAGTTTCCGCTAAGCTACTATACCCACCACGGCGGCATGGCTTTGTGATACACTGCGTGCCGCTTTAAATATTTGAGCCCGACTGCTGCAGCCGGGCTTTTGTTTTTGAGATGAGAGACAAAAAAGACAACGCGACCTTCGACCTGCCTGGCTTCGCGCCGGCCGCGCCGCTGGAGCCGGAGCCCAAGCGCCCGCCTCCGCCGCGCGTGCGTCGTGCCGCCTTGAAACAGGAACAGCTCGAACTGCTGGAGGCGACCGACAACAGCGGCCTGCCGGTCTGGCAGCGCGACGAAGGCCTGGACGTGATGGGCCTGCCGGTCTGGCGTCCGAACTGAGTCTCTGCACGTCCGCTGTGAGCGGACACCGCTTGCGCATGGCCGGCAACGGCTCCCAGGAGCCTGCTAGACTGTGCGCACTTCCCCACTTTTTTACCGGGTCCGCCACCATGAGTTCTGATTCCTTCCACAGCCTGCCGCTGACGCCTGCCTTCCTGGCCAACCTCGACATCCTCGGCTACACCACCATGACCGCCATCCAGGCCCAGAGCCTGCCGTCGGTGCTGGAAGGACGCGACCTGATCGCCCAGGCCAAGACCGGCAGCGGCAAGACCGCCGCCTTCGGCATCGGCATGCTGAGCAAGCTGAACCCGGCCTGGTTCGCCACCCAGGGACTGGTGCTGTGCCCGACGCGCGAACTGGCCGACCAGGTGGCCAACGAGCTGCGCCGCCTGGCGCGCGGCGTGGGCAACGTGAAGATCCTGGTGCTGACCGGCGGCTCGCCGATGCGCCCGCAGATCGCCTCGCTGGAACACGGCGCCCACATCGTGGTTGGCACCCCGGGCCGCGTGCGCGACCACCTGGGCCGCCAGACGCTGGACCTGTCCACCGTCAACACCCTGGTGCTGGACGAAGCGGACCGCATGACCGACATGGGCTTCTACGACGAGATCGCCGGCATCGTGTCGGCCTGCCCCAAGCGCCGCCAGACCCTGCTGTTCTCGGCCACCTACCCGGACGACATCCGCGTGGCCACCGAAGCCTTCCTGGCCGACCCGGTGGAAGTGACGGTGCAGGCGCAGCACGACAACAGCAAGATCGAGCAGCGCTTCTATGAAGTGGGCTTCGATGACCGCGACAAGGCGGTCGGCAAGCTGCTCAAGCATTACCAGCCGGCCTCGGCCATCGCCTTCTGCAACACCAAGGTGCACTGCCGCGAGCTGGTGGAATCGCTGCGCGCCGAAGGCTTCACGGCGCTGGCGCTGTACGGCGAGCTGGAGCAGCGTGAGCGCGACGAGATCCTGGTGCTGTTCTCGAACCGCAGCGCCACCGTGCTGGTGGCCACCGACGTGGCCGCGCGCGGCCTGGACATTGCCAACCTGGAAGCGGTGATCAACGTCGACGTGTCGAAAGACACCGAAGTGCACATCCACCGCATCGGCCGCACCGGCCGCGGCGACGAGCGCGGCCTGGCCTTGTCGCTGTGCGCGCCGAACGAGAAGAAGTGGGTCAAGCTGATCGAGGAATACCAGGGCGCGGCCGTGGAATGGCACTCGATCAAGGAATTGCCGGACGACGAATACGCGCAAGGCGACCCGGCGCCGTTCATGACCCTGTGCATCCTTGCCGGCAAGAAGGACAAGCTGCGCCCGGGCGACGTGCTGGGCGCGCTCACCGGCGACGCCGGCCTGGCCAAGGAACAGGTGGGCAAGATCAACGTGTTCGAATTCCAGACCTATGTGGCGATCGACCGCCGCGTGGCCTACGAGGCGTTCGACCGCCTGGCCAAGGGCAGCCGCGAAGGCGCCGACTTCGGCAGCTTCAAGGGCCGCAACTTCAAGATGCGCTTTATCGAAGTGTAAAGCGGCGAAGTCCAACTATCCGCCGGCGTCTTCTGATAGAGTTGCTTCAAACAACGCTATCGGGAGAGCAGCATGAGAATCGGACTAGCCGGCATCATGGTGGAGGACCAGGCCAAGGCGCTGGCTTTCTATACGGAGATTCTCGGCTTCACGGTCAAGAACGACATCGCCATGGGCAGTTTCCGCTGGCTGACAGTGACCTCGCCCGAGGGCGCCGAGGGCGTGGAGCTGGTACTGGAACCGATCGGCTTCCCGCCCGCGCACGCTTACCAGAGCGCACTCTACGCGGCCGGCATCCCCGCCACCGCCTTCCTCACCGACAATATCCAGGCCGAATACATCCGCCTGAAGGAACTGGGCGTGGTGTTCCGGGGCGAACCCACCAACATGGGCCCGATCACCGGCGTGCTGTTCGAAGACACCTGCGGCAACCTCATCAACCTGGTGCAGCCGGCGTAAAAAGGATGGGCCTGGTCTGCATGGCCACCCATATAACGTGCGTTCCGTCACAGTCTTATCTTAATTCGCCGCTACAATGGGCTAACGACTCCTTGAGAGGTGCGCCATGGTCCGGTTTGCGCAGGCAGGCGAAAGATTTAATGCGGTAACACATCTGGCTGGCGCGCTGCTGGCGGCTGGCGGGTCGGTGTATCTGCTGGGGCAAGTGCACAGCGGACCGTGGCAGAGCGTGGTCAGCATCGGCGTGTATTGCTTCAGCCTGGTGCTGCTGTATGCCTGCTCGACCTTCTACCACGCCAGCATCGGCCGCGCGAAAGCCGTGTGGCAGAAGTTCGACCACTGCGCGATCTACGTGCTGATCGCCGGCACCTACACCCCGTTCTGCAGCCTGGCGCTGGACAGCCAGCTCGGCTGGGCCTTGCTGGCTGCCGTGTGGCTGCTGGCGGGCATCGGCATCATGCAGGAACTGAGAAAAGTCGAGCAGCGCTGGCTGTCGGTGGTGATCTACCTGACCATGGGCTGGTCCGCCGTGCTGATGGTGCTGCCGCTGCGCGAGTCGCTCGGCAGCGACGGCTTCGCCTTTGTGCTGGCGGGCGGGCTGTTCTACACGGTCGGCATCATCTTCTACGTGGTCGACACCCGCATGCGCCACGCGCACGGCATCTGGCACCTCTTCGTCCTGCTCGGCAGCGCCCTGCACTATCTGGCCATCGCGCGGTTTGTGCTGCCGGAAACCTGAGCACGCGATACGCGCGACACGGTGCATCCACGCCCACACTCCCCGGCAGCTGGCTTTCCTCACGCGTCTTCATGCCACGTTAGTGCATGCAGCAATTCCGACACGCTAAGCTCGCCTTGGCGTCTTGGATTGCCGCACATCCAGCAACTACAAGGCGTTGGCGTATTTAACAGTTTGCCGAGCTGGCGCAAATCGGTCGAGTTGTCAATTCCAAAATAAAAACGGCGTGCCCGCTTGATGCGGGCAGCATGATGGCGCCGAAGCGCACGTGCCAAATCTTTCATAAGTTTCTCCAGTCACCCCGGCAGCGTCATTACCACCGGGGTTAGTCATGGAGTAACTGGTCCAAACATATATCTTCATTGCTTGCCTGATCGTTCAAAGTGATTTCGTCATCCGTTGTCAGTTCAATCGGATGCCGCGGTTACCGGATATGCTCTGCGCCGGCTGGCGGCACTACCCAGCTGTGCATGCGCTCTTCGTAGACTGAAATGGTCGGGGCGGGGAAATCCGGCTCGGCGAACGCGCCGATGGGCATGCCGAAGTATTCCGGCATCGCCAAAAGCTCATAGTACACCGTGGCGCCGCATTGCGGACAGAAGTGGAATCTTGCTCCCGGGCCCTCATCGCCAATGCGGACATACTCGGTCGATGCGCCGCAAATGGTGACGTGCTCGCGCAGGAAGCGTGCTTGCTGGCCGAATGGGCTTCCGGTGCGGCGCTGGCATGCAAGGCAATGGCAGATCGAGACGCGGACCGGGTCGCCGACGGTTTGGGCCGTCAGTTGGCCGCAACTGCATGAAGCAAGCCGGGTGATCAAGGTTCCTCCTGAAACCGTGTTACGACGCGCCGAACAGGTCATGGGCGTCGAGGATGGCGTAGATGATGGCGGGGTTTTTCTTGAGGCAGCGGCGCACGGCGGCCGGAACGGCTTCGCGCGTCTTGCGGCACAGCCCGGGACGCATGCTCAGCTCGATCTGCAAGCCCATCACGGTGCGCACCTCATTGTCGCCGGGCGCGATCTTCAAGGCCACGCCGAGGTTTTGCTGCAGCCGCACGCCGATGCGCTGCAGTTCTTCATAGCTCTCTGCAGCCTCGATACGCTGGATCAGGCGCTTCTCTTCTTCCCTGGTCAGCCGCAGGATGGCCAGCCCGGCCATGTCCACCGCCGGGCCGTCCAGCAGCAGCTCGCGCTTGCAGTCGCAGGCGCCGGGCGGGCATTCTTTGCGGATCGGAAAATCGATTTGCAGCATAAGTTCCATCGCGGCCGGGCGGGCGCGCCGGGTGGCGCCCGCTTAAATTCTACCGCGATTTTTCCTTGCTACCCGCCCTATTTCGCCAGCACCTTGCGGATGGTGGCGGCCAGCTCTTCGGCCATGAACTTGGCCACATAGGCGTCCGCGCCCACGGTCTTGACGTGCTCTTCGTTGGTTGTGCCCGACAAGGACGAATGAATCACCACCGGCAGCGCGGAGTAGCGGCCGGTCTGCTTGATGTTGCGCGTGAGCGTGAAACCGTCCATTTCCGGCATTTCCAGGTCGGTCAGCACCAGCGCGATCTTGTCGTACACGGTCTTGCCTTCGGCCTCGGCGGCGGCGGCGATCTGGCCCAGCTTGTCCCACGCTTCCTTGCCGGACTTGGTCATGATAAAGGGCGCGCCCATCGCTTCCAGGCCCTTCTCGATCAGCGAGCGGGCCACCACCGAGTCGTCGGCGGCCAGGATCATGGTGCCGGGCCGCAGGTTCAGGCTGGGGCCGATGGTTTCGGGGTCGACGTCGGGCCGGTCGCTCGGGTTCATGCTGCGCAGGATGGTTTCCACGTCCAGCACCTGCGCCAGGCGCGAACCGCTGGCGCCGTCCAGGCGCGCGATGCTGGTGACCATGCCGCCCACGGCGGTCGATTCGGCCGACAGCACCTGGCCCCAGTCGAGCCGCACGATGTCCTCCACCGATTCCACCGCGAACGCTTGCGTGGTGCGGGCGAACTCGGTGACCAGCATGATGTTCAGGCCGGTCTTGGGCTTGCAGCCGCAGATGGCGGGCAGATCCAGCACCTGGATGATCTGGCCGCGCAGGTTGACCACGCCCAGCATATGGGGCTGCGATCCCGCCACCGCCGTGATGGGCGGCATGGCGACGATCTCGCGGATCTTGAACACGTTGATGCCGAACAGCTCGTTGCGCTCGCCGGTGGCGTCGCCGCCCAGCCGGAACAGCAGCAGTTCGAACTTGTTGGTGCCGGTCAGGTTGCTGCGTTCGTCGACTTCCTGTTGTACGGAATGCATGTGGGTGCCCTCGCCTCATCGTTGATGGTACGACTCTAACCGTGCCTGCCCCGGCCTGTAACCTGTCCTTTAGGCCAATAGGGAGCAGAAGCGCGCCATGTCCACGTTGCCGCCGCTGATGATAACGCCGATGCGCTTGCCCTGCAGCTGCGCACGCATGGCGCGCGCGGCGGCAAAACCCAGGCAGCCGGTAGGTTCGACGACGATTTTCATGCGCGACGCGAAGAAGCGCATTTCGTCCACCAGTTGCGCATCGGAGACAGTCAGCACATCGTCCACGTTGCGCCGGATGATATCAAAGGTGTAGTTACCCAGGTGCTGGGTCTGAGCGCCGTCGGCGATGGTCTTGGGCGTGTCGATGTGGACGATGGCGCCGCTGCGGAACGATTGCTGGCCGTCGTTGCCCGCCTCCGGCTCCACGCCGTAGATTTTGCAGTCCGGCGACAAGGCGCGCGCGGCCAGCGCGCAGCCGGACAGCAGGCCGCCGCCGCCCAGGCAGACGAACAGCGCGTCCAGCGGGCCCACTTCGTCGAACAGCTCCTTGGCCGCCGTGCCCTGGCCGGCGATCACGTCCGGATGGTCGTACGGCGGGATCAGGGTCAGGCCGCCCTCTTCGGCCAGCCTGCGGCCGATGGCCTCGCGGTCTTCGGTATAGCGGTCGTACAGCACCACCTTGCCGCCGTAGCCCCTGGTGGCGGCCACCTTGGCGGCCGGCGCGTCCTGCGGCATGACGATGGTGGCGGGAATGTCCAGCAGGCGCGCCGACAGCGCGATGGCCTGGGCGTGGTTGCCGGACGAGAAAGCGACCACGCCAGCCTCGCGCTGCGCCGCGTCGAAGCGCGCCAGCGCGTTGAAGGCGCCGCGGAACTTGAAGGCGCCCATGCGCTGCAGGTTCTCGGCTTTGAAAAATAGTTGTGCGCCCAGTTCCTGGTCCGCCGTGCGCGAGCGCAGCACGGGGGTGCGGTGGGCGTGGCCTTCAATGCGCTGCGCGGCGGCGGCAACGTCGTCGTAGGTCGGCAAGACTTGCATGGATGTCCTTTCTGATGACTGAATAATTACCACGGCCAGGCCACGCTGGTGCCCACGCCGCGGGCCAGCGCGCGCTCGTAGATCAGGCGCGCCACGGTGAGGTCCTGCAGCGCGATGCCGGTCATGTCGAAGATGGTGATGTCTTCCGGCTTGCGGTGCGCCTGCAGCTGGCCCGACAGCAGTTCGCCCAGCTGGTGGCAGGGCAGCTCGGGCGCCCACTGCATTTCGCCGATCTGGCGCGCCTGGATATGGTCGTCCACGAACAGGCGCGCCTGCCGCAGCAGGCCTTCGGGCAGTTCGCGCTTGCCCAGCGTGTCGGCGCCGACGCAGTTGAAGTGGGTGCCGGGCCGCACGGCGTCCAGATTGAACAGCGGACCGCGCCCGGTGGTGGCGGTAATGACGATGTCGGCCAGCGCCACGGAGGCGTTGCGGTCGGCCGCCGGCGTGACCGTGCAGCGCTCGGAGAACTGGCGCTCGAAGGCCAGGTCCGCCTCGCCGCTGGAGCTCACGTAGTCCACCTGGTGCAGCGACGGGATCAGTTCCAGCGCGTAGCGCAGCTGGATGCGGGCCTGCACGCCGGTGCCGAACACGCACACGCGGTTGCTGTCGGCGCGCGCCAGCTGCAGCAGCCCGAGGCCGCCGGCCGCGCCGGTGCGCATGGTGGTCACGCCGTTGCCGTCGATGATGCACTGCGGCCGGCCCGTGGCCGGGTCCACCAGCACTATGGTGGCCTGGTGCGGCTCGCCGCCCTTCTCGCGGTTGCCGGGCCAGAAGCCGGCCGACTTGAAGCCGAGCAGGTTCTGCGCCACCACCTGGCCGGACTTGATGCCCCATATGCCTTCCGGCAGGCGCTCGCGCACCAGCGGGAACACGCGCCCCTCCTCCTGCTGATGCAATACGAACGCTTCGCGGGTGGCGTCCAGCACGTCGCGGAAGTTCATCAGGGTCTCGCCCTGGACGCTATCGATCAGCAGCAGTCTTGCGTTATTTGGCATAGCTGTACACAGTCGCTCTTGAAATGCCCAGGTGCTGGGCGATGATTTCCATGGCGCGCCGCACGTCCAGGCAGCCCGCCTCCCGTAATTCAACGATCAGTGCGCGCCGCTCGCCGGCCTTGAGCGCGCGCGGCGTGCTGGAAAGGCGTGCCGCGTATTCGTCGATGCGGCGCCGGATGCCGTCGGCGCCCACCGGGTCCAGCGACTCCTGCGGACCGCCGCCGTTGGCGCCATGGCTGGCGTCGATGCGGCTGAACTGCGCGAACACGGACTGCAGGCCGTGGAACATGGTCAGGTCCACGTTGATGCACAGCGCGGCGATGTACTGGCCGCCGGAGTCCTTGATGCCGATGGAGGTGCTCTTGGCCTGGCGCCCGTCGGCGAAACTGTTGGCGTAGTTTGCCACGATGGCAGGATAGGCGGCGTCCGCGATGCGGGCCAGGCCAAGCTCGGTGGCCGGGCCGCCGATGTGGCGGCTGGACAGGTTGTTGTAGATGGCGGCAATGGCGTGCGCCGGGTCCAGCAAGTCGTGCACCACCACTTCGCAGAACGGCGCCAGGGTCTGGCCGAGCCCCTCGGCCACGTTCTTGAGCTGGTCCAGCAGCAGCTGTTGCTCTGCCGTGCGGGTGATCTTCTGTTTTCGCATTTGGACAGAATATCCAGAATTGGATATTCTGTCAAATCCTAGCGGAACACGGGTGACACGCTGGCCGGGAATTGCGGCGCGCGGCGGTGCCGCGTGGCCTGCTCGTAGGCGTAGGCCATGCCGATCAGCTTCGCTTCCGTGTAGCTGCCGCCCACGAAGGACAGGCCCACCGGCAGGCCGTGCACATAGCCGGCCGGCACGGTCACGTGCGGGTAACCGGCCACCGCGGCGGGCGAGGAGAAGCTGGCGTTGTAATGGTCGCCGTTGATGAAGTCCGTCAGCCAGGCCGGGCCGTCGGTGGGCGCCACCAGCGCGTCCAGGCGGTGTTCGCGCATCACCTGGTCGATGCCTTCGGCGCGCGAATAGCGGTGGTTGTTGGCCAGCGCGTCCAGGTAGACCTGCTCGTCCAGGCCGCCCTTGGCGGCGGCGCGCTCCAGGTATTCCTGGCCGAAGTAGGGCATTTCCTTGTCAGCGTGCTGGCGGTTGAATTCCACCAGGTCGGCCATATTGCGCACTGGCGCGTGGGGCGCGTAGTCCTTCAGGTACGCCGCCAGGTCGGCCTTGAATTCATGCAGCAGCACTTCGGTTTCGGTGCTGTCGTACCTGTTCACGTTGGGTATTTCCACGTCCACCAGTTGCGCGCCCTGCGCCTGCAGCACCTGCAGCGCCTTGGCGATTTCGGCATCCACGTCCGGATTCTTGCCGAAGAAATTGCGCGCCACGCCGAGGCGCTTGCCGTGCAGGCTGTCGCGGTCCAGCGCGGCGGCGTAGCCGGCGGCCTTGCCGGCGCTGCCGGCGGTGGCCGCATCGGCCGGGTCCACGCCGGCCATGGCGGCCAGCATCAGCGCGGCGTCGGCCACCGAACGCGCCATGGGACCGGCCGTGTCCTGCGAGTGGGCGATGGGGATGATGCCGCTGCGGCTGACCAGGCCCAGCGTGGGCTTGATGCCGACCAGGCCGCAGATCGAGGCCGGCGAGACGATGGAGCCGTCGGTCTCGGTGCCCACCGCCAGCGTGGCCAGGCCGGCAGCGATGGCAGCGCCGGAGCCGGAACTGGAGCCGCTGCAGTTGCGGTCGAGCGAATACGGGTTGCGCGTCAGGCCGCCGCGCGCGCTCCAGCCGCTGACGGAATGGGTGGAGCGCATATTGGCCCACTCGCTCAGATTGGTCTTGCCGATGATGACCGCGCCGGCCGCGCGCAGCTGGGCCGCCACGTGGGCGTCGCGCGCCGCCCGCACCCCGGCCAGGGCCAGCGAGCCGGCGGTGGTGCTCATGCGGTCGGCCGTGGCGATATTGTCCTTCAGTAGTACCGGGATGCCGTGCAGCGGGCCGCGCACGCGCCGCAGCAAGCGTTCGCGGTCCATCTCGCGGGCAATCTTCAGCGCTTCCGGATTGATTTCGATGATGGCGTTGATGCGGGGGCCGGCTTTGTCGATGTTGCGGATGCGGGCCAGGTATTGCGAGGTGAGGGAGTGCGAGGTGAGCTTGTTGGCGGCCATCAGTTCCTGCTGCAGCTGGACGCCGCTGTCGAGGATGCCGCCGGGGCCGGGTTTGCCCGCCTCGGACAACTGCGCCTGCGCCGTGGCGTTGGCAGTACCGACCGTACCGGCCGCACCGGCGGCCAGGCCCATCCGAACAAATCCCCTGCGATCCATGCCCAACTCCGTGAGTGGTTATACCAATAGTAACAAGCGCGCAATCGGTTAGCATACCAGCCGAAATGTTTCCGAGCTACTAATTTAATTATCTTTCTGAAATGAATAAAAATATTATCGGAAACACCAAAATATCCGGGTGGAACCGTGCGGAGGTCGATTCGTTATCTGATGCACAATTTGTCGGCCATATCCCTACAACCATCTATCGCAACCTCCGACAATCATGCTGCCAAACATCTCTAGCGCCGTGCAGAACGGCGTCAGCGCCACCGACATCGGCGCCCGTATTTCCGCCAATGGCCGCTATGCGGCATTCTCGTCCAACCAGTCCCTGGTGCCGGCCGACACCAGCCTGAACGACGGCGACATCTATTTGTATGATCTTCAGCTCAAGCAGCTGAAGCTGGCGTCGACCAATTCAGACGGCAGCACGCTGGCCGGTGTGAAACTCAGCGCGTCGCTGTCGGCAGATGGCGGCACGCTGAGCTTCCAGAACACCGTCAACGGCAACGCCAGCATCATGGTCAAAAACATGAGCACCGGCGCGCTGAGCACGGCATCCACCACCAGCACCGGCGCGGCCGCGAACGGCCAGAGTTACAACGCGGTACTGTCGGGCGACGCGCACTACGTAGCCTTTATCAGCAAGGCGACCAACCTGGTCGCTGGCGACACCAACGGCAGGGACGACGTCTTCGTCAAGGACTTGCTGACCGGCGCCGTGGTGAACGCCTCCACCACCGCCGCCGGCGTGCAGGCCGATGCGCCCAGCGGCGACACCGCGATGTCGTCCGATGGCCGCACCGTGGTCTTCACCACCTTTGCCACCAACCTGGCGGCAGGCGACGACAGCTATGCCGACATCTACGCCAAGAACCTGAACACGGGCGCCCTCACCCGCGTGTCCACCGATTCCAACGGCGTGGGCGCCAACGGCAGCAGCGACAACGCCGCGGTATCGGCCGACGGCCGCTACGTGGTGTTCTCCAGCCAGGCCGACAACCTGGTGTGGCGCGACACCAATGGCGTACGCGACGTGTTCCGCAAGGATCTGCTGACCGGCGAGACCATCCGCGTCTCGGTGAGCACCGAAGGCCAGCAAGGGCTGGGCGAATCGAGCAACGCCTCGATCTCGGACAATGGCCGCTACGTGCTGTTCGAGAGCAAGGCCGACTTCACGGCCGGCGACGGCGATGGCCGCACCGACGTCTTCATCAAGGACCTGGAGACCGGCGCCCTGACGCGCCTGTCCAGCGGCGGCGACGCCAACCACTACAACTACGCCAGCAACGCGGCGCTGGCCAGCGCCAGCCTGGACGCCGTGTTCGTCCACTACCAGATGGTGGCCAACACCACCGCCGACCAGCGCACCGTCACCCACACCAAGGTCGGCGCGGGCTTTGGCAGCCTGGCCGGCGAGACCATCACCGGCGGCGCCGGCGTGGACGTGATCAACGCCAACCAGGGCCGCGACCGGATTACCGGGCTGGGCGGCGATGACATCATCGACGGCGGCGGCGGTGTCGACACCGCCGTCTACGCCGGCAACCGCGACGCCTACACGGTGGCCATCACCACCAGCGGCACCCTGGTGACCAGCGTGGCCGCCGGCGACGGCAAGGATGCGCTGGCCAACGTGGAGCGCCTGCATTTCGCCAACGCCGACGTGGCGCTGGACATCAACGGCCACGCCGGCCAGGCCTACCGCCTGTACCAGGCCGCGTTCGACCGCGCCCCCGACCTGCCCGGCCTGGGCTTCTGGATCAATGCCCGCGATGCCGGCGTGTCGATGGAATCCATCGCGCACGACTTCCTGGTGTCGGACGAGGGCAAGTCGCTGTATGGCGTCAATCCAAGCAACGCCGAAGTGCTGACCCGCTTCTACGCCAACACCCTGCACCGCGCGCCGGACGCCGCCGGCTACGCCTTCTGGCTGGACGCGCTAAACAACAATATCGTCTCGCAGGCCAGCGTGCTGGCCCAGTTCTCGGACAGCCCGGAGAACCAGGCACAGGTGATAGGCGCAATCCAGAACGGCATCAACTACACGCCGTACGGCTAAAAAAAAGCCAGGTTCCGGAGAACCTGGCTTTTTTGTAGTGGCGCGGCCTTGGCTGCGCCACCAGGCTAGCTTGCAGCTTAGTTGCGAACGACGCGCTTGTATTCGTTGGTACGGGTGTCGATCTCGATCACGTCGTCCTGGGACACGAACAGCGGCACCATCACGATGTGGCGCTTGGATTCGATCGCGTTTTCGATCTTGGCTTCTTTCAGGACGTTGCCCGAAGTGTTGCCCTTGACTGCAGGCTCCGAGTAAGCAACCAGGCGCGCGATGGTGGTCGGCAGTTCTACCGAGATGGCCTTGCCATCGTAGAACACGGCTTCGCATTCCATACCGTCTTTCAGGTAGTTCAGTGCATCACCCAGGTTTTCTTCTTCGATTTCGTACTGGTTGTACTCTTCATCCATGAAGACGTACAGCGGGTCGGCGAAGTACGAGTAGGTCACTGGCTTCTTGTCCAGAACGACGACGTCGAACTTGTCGTCACCGCGGAACACGTTTTCCAGGGGTGCGTTCGTCAGAAGATTCTTCATCTTCCATTTGTAGGTGAAGCCCGTGCGGCTCGAACCGTTGACATCAGAACGCAGAACGATGAAAGGCTTGGCGTCAACCATGATGATGTTGCCAACACGAATTTCTTTTGCGGGTTTCATAGCGAGTGTACGTATAAAGTGGGTTGCGTGAAAATCATCTGTCGCCTGCTGGCTTCTAACGCCGTAAGCTCTAGTTTGATCGAGTAAAAATACCGAGTAAAAATACTTGATAGAGTAACCGGGCAGTATACCTGATTTTTGTTGCGCCGCCTACTTGAGCGACGCAGCGAAACGCAGCAGGTTTGTTGCCAAGTCGCCATGAGCGGTGATCTGCTGCTGCCACTCGGCGGCGCGGCTGGCGGCGGCCGGCATCACCGCCTGCAGCGCCGGCCACAGCGCGCGCCACTCGGCTGCCGCGTCCGGCCCGTTGTCCGCGCCTGGCGGCAGCGCGCCGTTCCAGCGCAGCGAGAACGCGTCCAGCGCGCCCGCGGCCTGCCCGGCCGGATCCGCATAACGCTGCAGGAAGGCGCCCAGTTTCTTGTGGTGCAGGTTTTCGTCCTGCGGGTAGATGTGCCACACGAAAGGCTTGCCGGCCCATTGCGCGCGCACCACGGAATCTTCGCCGCGCACAAAGTTCAGGTCGCACGCCCACAGCAGCTTGTCGTAATCCTGCTGCGGCACGAATGGCAGCACGCGCACGGTCAGCGCGCCGCTGCTGCGGACCGCGCCGGCCGCCGGAGTTGCGCCAAGGAAGGCTTGCACCGCGTCGGCGGCCACGCCTTCCGGCACCAGGCACAGCACCGGCTCGCCGCCCTGCGCCCAGGCGCTGAACAGCTCCGCCACCGGCGCGTGCGGGTAGCAGAACAGCGACACCTTGAGCGAGGCCAGCTCCGCCGGCGTGACGCCGAAGCGCGCCAGGAACTCCGCCATGGCAGCGGCATCGGACAGGAAAGCCTGGCGTTGCCCTTCGAGCGCCGATTCACGCAGCAAGCCGCCGGTCTTGGCGGTGAAGCCCGGGAAGAAGAAATGTTTCGTCAGCGGCAAGCGCGGATGCGAGGATGGCAAGGTGTGGCAGCCCTCCACCCACTCTTCCGCCGTCAAGCCTTCCAGGTTCAGCCATACCGGGCGAGGTTCACATTGCGCCATCGCGGCGATGTAGCCGGGCGGAATGTCGCAGCCGAAAAATTCGATGACGATATCGGCCACATCGGCCGGCGTAAACCCGCCGTCCTGGCCGGCCCAGTGCTGTACCGCCACGCCCGCCACCTGCTGCAGCGGCGCGCCGGTATCCACCTCGGGGCAGATGCGCTGGAAGGTCTGCAGATCGTCCACCCACAGCGTGACGGCCACGCCATGCTCGTGCCGCAGCTGGCGCGCGAGGCGCCAGCATATGCCGATATCGCCGTAGTTATCGACGACCTTGCAGAACAGCGCCAGCGTGAGGGAGGGAGTTATTTCGGTAGCCATGTCGGTAGCCATGCAAGTAACAAAAAAGCCGCACAAGGCGGCTTTCATTGTCTGGCGTCCCCACGGGGATTCGAACCCCGGTACTCACCGTGAAAGGGTGATGTCCTAGGCCTCTAGACGATGGGGA
>NZ_BAAKJE010000269.1:0-15520 GCF_059704565.1 Massilia sp. NBRC 108631 | reverse complement strand
CACGACGATGTGGTCGTTCAGGCGCAGGAATTTGAAACCGGCCAGCTTTTGGCCGTTCTTGCCTTCCGCGGCGTTGCGCGCTTCGCGTTCGGCGGTGCGGGCGAAGAATTGGTCGAAGCTTTCTTCGCGTACTTGCGGTTCGGCCGAATTGAGGAACATGCGCTTGCCGTCCGGCGCGGTCACCACCAGGCCCACGTGCGAAACCCAGAACGCGCCGTCGCGGGTGGAGACGATGTTGACGAAGTCGCCGTCCTGCAGCTGGCCAAGCACTTCGCCGATGCGCTCCTTGGGGAGGTAGTATTCGGTGCTGTCCTGTACCGGCAGGGCGGCGTCGGTCTTGTGGTAGGTTTTCAGGAAGCGCTGGCGGTCCACCCGCAATGGGTAGGAGGCGGCCGTGCCGCCGGCCAGTTCGCGCGTCATGTCCGTCACCAGCCAGCCGTTGTTGATGTTCCAGTCCTGTTCCGTGTAGTGGTTGCGCGTGGCGACGCCGATCACGCCGTCCTTGTAGCGTATCCGCTGCAGCATCCAGTAGAACTCTTTCCAGTTGCGCGACAGCGCCATGGCGTAGGTATGTTCGGCGAACACTACACAGTCGCTTTGCTCCAGGCTGAAGGTGGGCAGGGTGTCGTGCAGTTCGAAGGGGTATTCGCCCAGCAGGTTGAGCTTGTAGGGCTGGCCGATGTTGCGGCGGCCGATGGCGGCGATGCGCTTGCGCAGGTCCGGCTCGGCTTGCTGCATCTGGGCGATGTAGGCGTCCGCTTCCTGCGGGCTCATTTGGTACAGCTGCTTGGGATGGGCGGACGCCGGGGCAGGGACTGCGGCTTGCCGGGGCGGTACGCTGGCGCAGCCGACGAGCAGGGCTGCCAGGCTGGCCAGGGCGAGGTTGCTTGTCTTGATCAAGGTTGGCTTATTCCACAGATAGCGTCAAGTTTGGCAAGCGCGGCGGTCAGGATGGAGTCGTGCCCGCCACCCCATGGATGGCGTCCTGCTTTCCGCTCGCCCCAATCGAATGATTTTGGTTGAAACGCGAGCATGTAGCCAATTTCACTATTTGGCCCTTGCACCGCGACCGCAAAAGGATTGTCTTTATTGAATTCGGCGTGCGTCATTGGGAAGCCGATCACGATGCCGGTTTTCTCATTGAACGCGCGCGGGGACGACACTAGCATCGGATGTATTCCCGGCATTTCTTTGCCGGCGTGTGCGCTGTGCTGGATGTAGATGATGTCGGCCCGATCCGGGCACCAGTTGGCTTTGGCGCCAGCTGCCATTAGAGTATCTCTTTGCCGACAGGCTCAAACGCCATTGCTTCGCCACTAAGGCGGTCGGGGTCGGGTGCGGCCAGCATGGCGCCCAGCGAGGATGTCGTTTCCACTTTCTCGACAATGATGCTTCCCTCCTGCGCAGTGATGCGGACGCGCGTGCCTTCCGTGACCCCGGCGGCCTTGGCAACCGCCTTGTTGATCCGGACGGCCAGGCCGTTCCCCCATTGGTTGACCGAGGTGTCGACTGCATATGTAACCATGACGCATTCCCCTCATTACTGTTGGTCTAGTGTATCGGCGCCCAAGATGCGTGTCAACGCGGTAGATACAATGAGAAAGGCCCCCGAAGGGGCCTTGGGTGCTGCTGTGACCAGCGGGCTGGCTTAGAACTTGTAGCGCAGGCCGGCCAGGAACTCGCGGCCGGTCACGTTGTTGACCACCACGCTGTTGCGGGCGCGGCTGACGAACTGGTCGTTCGGCTCGTTGGTCAGGTTCACGCCTTCCAGCGTCAGGTCCAGCTTGTCGTTGACCTTGTACGAGAACGACACGTCGACGTTGGTGGATTTGTTCTTGCCCTCGACGTCGTTGTTGTTCTGGCCCGGCACGCGGGTGACGAAGGAGGCGCGCTGCGAGGCCGACAGGCGGGCGCTGAATTTGCCGTCGTCATAGTACAGCGTGGCGTTCCACGAGCGCGGCGACAGGTTCAGCAGGTCGTCGGTGATGGTGGCGTTGGCGGTCGGCGAGACCAGGTACTCGATCTTGGACTTGACGAAGGTGTAGTTCAGCAGCGTGCCGAAGTTGCGGCCCCAGGTTGGCAGGAAGGTGAACGGCTGCTGGTAGTTCAGCTCGAAGCCTTTCAGCTTGCCGCCGTCGGTGTTCACCGGCGCGGTGACCTGGAAGATCTCCTCGCCGTTGAAGTTCGATGGCAGCAGCGACATCGGCAGCCCGGTGTCCTTGAACGGGACGTTGGTGCGCAGGCTCTGGATGTAGGTGCCGATGTTTTTCTGGAACAGGCCCAGGCCGAGGAAGGCGTTCTTGTCGAAGTACCATTCGAAACTGCTGTCGAAGGTCTTGGCGCGGAACGGCTTGAGCAGCGGGTTGCCGCTGGTGATGGACGGCGTGCCGGTGGTGGCCACGGTGCCGCCGGGCGACAGGTTGTTCAGCTGCGGACGGGTCATGACCTTGGCTGCCGCCAGGCGCACAATGAAGTCCTTGGTCAAGCTCGCGGCTACGTTAAACGATGGCAGCACGTCGGAGTAGTCGTGGTCCACGGTCACTTGCGAGCCGCCGCCGGCCGACTGGTAGCCGGTGGTGCTCAGGCCGGTCTTGACGTAGCGCGCGCCGAAGTTGCCGCGCAGCGGGATGCCGGCCAGTTCGTGGTTGAACTCGCCCATCAGGTAGAAGCCCTTGTCCTCTTCTGTGACGGAGCGGTTGTTGCCGCGCGCGTTGCCGTTGGTGATGGAGGACAGCGTGAAGTCGCCGGGACCGCCCGCCGGACCGCTCTTGATGCAGTTGCAGTAGATGTCGTAGGCCTTGGCGATGGCGTTCAGGTCCGGAATCACCCACGAGGTGGCGGTGCCGGCCGGCAGATCCTGGCCCTTGCCGAAGCCGGTGATGGTGGTCATCAGGCTGGACATGCTGGTGCCGGCCGGCGGCGCGAAGATGGTGTCGCCCTGGTTCACGCGGCGCGACTCGTAGGAGTCGAATTTGTATTTCTTGTAGTTGACGCCGCCCTTGATGCTGAGGCGGTCGCTGGCTTCCCATACCAGGTCCAGTTGGCCCACGTCGTTGGTGTTGGTGGCGCCTTGCGGACGGATGCGGATTTCGCTGGTGGTGGTGTTCGGTACCGAGGCTGGCTGGGTCCCGGTTGCCACCTGCGGCACGCCGACGATGCCCATGGCCGCGCCGGGATTGGCCGGGTCGAACGGGTAGCTGATGGCCGGCATGCGGTCATTCTGGCGGAAGTCGATGGTGTAGCCGTTCACGTTCAGCGCGTCGAGCGTGGTGGTGGTCTGTACCGGGTTGCGGAACTTGGACTTGGCGCTGCCGACCTTGGCCAGCAGGCGCAGCGAGTCGCCGATGTCCTGCTCCAGGGTCAGCGTAGGCTGGGTGAAGGTGGTGGACAGTTCGTCGAAGCGCGATTCGGCGCGCACGTCGACGCCGTTGAACTTACCGTACAGCAGCGAGCCGTTCGGCGCGAACTGGGCTTCCACGACGCTGGTCTGCGGCTTGCCGCCCTGGGTGGCGGTGCGGCTGAAGGAGATCGCTTCCAGGAAGTCTTCCTGGCGCGTGGCGTCCAGCTTGGAGTACAGCATGTCGAACGTGACCAGCGAGCCACGCGCCGGACGCCATTGCACCGACGCGGTCAGGCCGAGGCGGTCCTGGTCGTGCGTCAGGCGGCCGTAGCGCGGCAGGCGCGGCACGAAGTTCTCGGCCTTGCTCGCTTCGGCGTAGGCGGCGCTGGCGGCGGCCGATGCCGGCAGGCGCGGCACGCCTTGCGCGGCCGGGCCGCAGGTGGTGGCGGTGGAGTTGCTCGGGTTGGCGGTCACACCTTGCGGTGCGCACCAGCCGCCGGACGATGGGCCGTTATCCCAGCGCACGGTGGAGAAGCCTTCTTCCAGCACCTGGCGCTTGGAGTAGGCGCCCGACACCAGGAAGCCCAGCGTGCGGTCGGCGTTGGTGTTGGAGACCATGAAGCCGACGCGCGGGTCGGTCTTCTTGGCCAGGTCGTTGTACTTGCCCTTGGCCATGACGGTGGCGTTGAAGCCTTTCAGGTCGAACGGGCGCATGGTCTGCAGGTCCACCGTGGCGCCCAGCGAGCCTTCGTCGATGTCCGCCGAGGAGCTCTTGCGCACGGTCAGCGAGTTGAACAGCTCGGACGGGAACACGTTGAAGTCGAAGCCGCGCGAGCGGTTGGCGCCGCCGGAGCTGTCGGTGCCGCCGGTGGTGGCCAGGCCTTCGATGCCGTTGATGCGCACGCGGGTGAAGTCCTGTCCCAGGCCGCGCACCGTGATGCTGCGGCCTTCGCCGGCGTCGCGGTCGATCACCACGCCGGGCACGCGCTGCAGCGACTCGGCCAGGTTGGTGTCGGGGAACTTGCCCATGTCTTCGGCCTTGATGACGTCGACAATGCCGTTGTCTTCACGCTTCTTGTTCAGGGCGCTTTCCAGCGCCGCGCGCATGCCGGTCACCACCACGGTGGCGGTTTCCTGCGCAGCCGGGACGGGCTGCGTGCTTTGCGCATACGCCGGGGCGTAGGCTGCGCTGATGGCCAGGGCCATCGCGGTGATTGAAGTGGAACCCGCCAGGCGCACGTTGAAGCGGCCCGGCCGGCGTTGTTGTTCGCTGTTGTCCATACTTGTCCCTGTTAATTTTTTGTATTGAGTAAGACTGCTGCGGTGCTACGGTATTGCTTGACTTCTTTCCTGCTGGTTCCTTCACTGCTTCCAGGTCACCCGCACCGGGTTGCGCGCGCGCGCCGCGGTGGCGCGCACATAGGCTTCCCACTGCGCCTGCGACGTGATGTCGCCGGAACGCTCCCAGGCGCCGCCCGCGTAGTACGTCAGCGGCTGGCCCGAGGTGGCGTTGGCCACGATCAGCTCGTTCAGCTTGTCCTCGGTGTAGTCGGTGGCGCCCGGCAGCACCACGGCCACGCCGAAGGCGCCCTTGGTGGCTTGCTGGATCCACTGCAGCACGGCGGATGAGTCCTTGTCCTTGACCACGGCGATCTTGGGCGCTTCGCCCTTGTCGGTGGGCGTCTTGTTCAGGCCGATGGCGATGGGCAGCGTCTTCTGGCCGGCAAAGGTGAAGGTGCTGTCGATGCGGTCCATGTAGTGGCCGGCGTCCACCGTAAAGCGCTTGACTTCGGTGACCGGGATGCCGGCCGCGTCCCAGGCCGCGTAGTGCAGCTCGAAGATGGCGCGCACCGGGCCGTTGGCCAGCACTTTCCAGGTCGAGTAGTTGCTGCTGGTGTACAGGGCGCCGTTCAGCCACACGCCGGCGCCGCCGGCGCCGCGCGACTTGCCGACGTTGTACATGTCCATGCCTTCACCCTGGTCGTAGTGGTAATGGTCATGGCCCTTGTTGTACCAGCGGTCGACCACCGGATAGTTCACGCGCTTGAACCACAGGTCCAGGCCGCTCGTCTCCAGCACTTCCTTGCCGCTGCCTGCTGCGGCGGGCGCGGCCAGCGCCGGGCCGTAGGTGCGGTGCGCCAGCTTGTCGTTTTCCCAGGCGAAGTCGTCCAGGCGTTCCTGCACGTAGCGGGCCGAGGCCTTGCTCGGGAAGGGCTGGGCCACGCCGTCGATGGTTTCAACCGTGTAGGTGGCGGACTTTTCGCCGGCGGCGAAGCTGTGCTGGAAGATCAGCTCGCCGTACGCCAGGCCTTCGTTCTTCGGGTCCTTGGCCAGCGGCTTCAGGTTGGTGACCTGGTGCGGCACCACGCGGCCGGAGGCGTCCTTCACGGCCAGGCGCTGGATCAGCGCGCCGGGCAGCTGGCGGTTGACCTCGGTCCACGGGATGGTCACGGTTTCCGACGGGCGGGCGATGTCCAGGTCGTGGCTGAGCTTGACAGTGAAGCCGGCGCCATGGGCCAGCGGCGCCAGGGTGGCCAGGGAAGAGGCCAGCAGTCCGGCCAGCAGGGGCGTCATGGTGGTTTTCATACGGTCTCCTTAATGGTGTTCGCGGTAGTCGGTCTGGCCGGCGGCCTTCGGCATGTAGTGGTAGGTGCGCACGCGGTGCTCGACGGCGATGTTCGGATTCTTGATCAGCTTGATCATTTCCGCGCCGGCCAGCAGCGTGGGGCCGTAGCCGTGCAGCGCGTTCACGCTGGTGGGGCGGTGGTAGTAATAGGTCTGGTCGCCCGCCAGCGTGGTGCCCACGCAGATGCCTTCGATCTCGCCCTTGGCCGTCACCTTGGAAACCAGGCCGGTCCAGCCTGCTTGCGCCACGGAGCCGTAGGTGGTCGGGCTGATCCAGCCCTGGTTGATGGCGTGCGCGATCACGTAGACGAACATGGCGCTGGCCGACGTTTCCAGGTAGGAGTCGTTGCGGTCGATCATCTGGTGCCACAGGCCGCTGCCGGACTGCAGCTCGGCGATGCCTTTCAGGCTGGCGCGCAGCTGGGCCAGCACTTTCGGGTAGCCTGGGTGGTCTTTCGGCAGCACGTCCAGCAGGTCGGACATGGCCAGCACGGCCCAGCCGTTGGCGCGCGCCCAGTAGAAGCGCGGCGCGTCGGGGATGTTGGCGTGCCAGCCGTGGGTGTATATGCCCAACTGCGGGTTGAACAGGTAGTTCGACATCTGCAGCGTGTTTTTCACGGCGTCGTCGAAGTACTCGCGCTTGCCGCTCATGCGGCCCATTTCAGCCAGCGCCGGGATGCTCATATACATGTCGTCGCCCCACAGCGAGACAGCTTGCGGGCGCTTGCGCGCCATGGTGCCGTCCGGCAGGCGGAACTGCTTATTGGCCACCCAGTCGCTGCAGGTGGCAATCATGGTGCTCAGGTCCGGGCCGATTTTCAGGGCGCGGGCGCGCATGAGCGCGGCGCACATGGAGCCGGAATCGTCCAGCGCGCGCGGGTCGAGGAAGCGCGAGAAGCTGTTGGCGCGTTCCAGCTTGAACTGCTGTTCCTGGGCGCGGAAATAGGGCAGGGTGTCGGCGAAGAACTGGAAGTGGCGCTTGGTCATGTCGGTGAAGCGCTGGTCGCCGGTCGCTTCGGCCGCCTTGAACAGCCCGGCGTGCACCACGCCCATTTCGTAGACCATGATGCCGTAGTCGCCGCTGCTGGGGGCGAAGACGGCGTCCCTGGTGGGCTTGCTGAAGTCGGTGATCTGGTTGCCGGTTTTCTTGTCCACCACGCGCGTGGGGGTGGAGACGTCCATGTAGCTGCGGATGCGGTTCAGCACTTCGGTGATCTCGGATACCACCGGCATCTTGTATGGCACAGGATAAGTGCCCTCGCCGGGATCGGTCAGGTTCTTGTTGTCCGGGTTGCGGTAAGGGCCTTCTGCCTGGGCGGAACCCAGCAACAAGGTGAGGGCGGCCACACTGGCCAGCAATTTCTTGGTGGTATTCATTTGTCTCCGTTGGCGCTGCTTTAATGATGGGTGCGTCATTTGGTCAGGCCATTCTAGTTTGGTCTGACCAAAGTTGCAAGGCGGACTAGCCGCTTTGTGTGTAACAGTGGCAGCGGGAGGGATGCTGGAGAGGGAAGGACGGGAGCATGCGGATGCGGCGGGTGACGCTTATGCGACACGCCAGCGCCCGGGAGGCGCTGGAGGGGAAAACTTGCGTGCGCTTATCCGCGCGAGAAGGTGCGGGTCACGCGTTCGAGGTGGGCGCGCATGGCCTGGCGGGCGCCGGCCACATCGTGCGAGGCGATCGCCTCCAGCACCTTGCGGTGATCCTGCAAGGTTTGCTTGCGCAGGTCTTCGGTCTGGAAGTGCTCCTTCAGCTTGTGCCACAGCGTGCCGCGCTGGTTCCACAGATACTCGATCACGCCCACCAGCGCCGTGTTGCCAGTGGCGCGCGCGATGGCCAGGTGGAAATTGCGGTCGGCCTGCTCGTTGCTGGTGCGGTCTTCGTGATGCTGTTCCATCTCCATCACCGCGCGCAGGATGGCGTCGACGTGGGAGTCGGTGGCCACCTTGGCGGCGATGGCGGCCACTTCGGACTCGATCAGGCGGCGCGCCGCCAGCACTTCAAACGGGCCGGGACCCACTTCCGGCATTTCGGCCGGGGGTTCCACCAGTTCGGACACATACACGCCCGAGCCGCCGCGCACTTCGACCACGCCGCCCAGTTCCAGCGCGATCAGCGCTTCGCGCAGCGAGGCGCGGCTCACGGTCAGTTTCGCTGCCAGTTCGCGCTCGGCCGGCAGGCGTGAGCCCGGCTGGATGTCTTCATCCTTGATCAGCTGCTGGATACGAGAGGCTACGACCCGGTACAGGCGCGGCTCGGCGACAGGGGCTTCGCGCGGCGCAGGATTTTTCTTCATTGAGTGGGCGGGTCCGAGAAATGTGTTAAATGATGCAACGTGGGCAGATTTTAGTTTGGACAGGCCAATCTGGCAAGGCGGACAAGCCAATCAGCGGGCGGCTGCGCTACACTGGGCGCCCACAATGTTGTGCTGAGGGAGGAATGAATGGACAAGGAGCTGAAGAAAGTACTGATCGTGACTGGGGCCGGACGCGGCATCGGCGCCTGCATTGCCCTGCGCGCGGCGCAGGACGGCTACGCGGTGGGCGTAAACTACCAGAGCGACGCGGTGTCGGCCGCCAGGGTGGTGGACCAGATTGCCGCGGCGGGCGGCAGCGCGGTGGCGGTACAGGGCGACGTGGGCAGGCCGGAAGACGTGGCGCGCCTGTTCGCCGCCGTGGAGGCGCAACTGGGGCCGGTGACGGCACTGGTGAACAATGCCGGCATCACCGGCGGGCTGGGACGTTTTGCGGACGCCAGGCCGGAGGGCATTGCTAAAGTGTTCCAGGTGAACGTACTGGGGCTGATGGATTGCTGCCGCGCCGCCATCGCTTCCTTCCAGCGCAGCGGCGTGAAGGGCGTGATCGTGAATATCTCGTCCACTGCGGCCAGCAGCGGCAGCCCGGGCGACTACGTGCATTACGCGGCCAGCAAGGCGGCGGTGGAAGCGTTCACGATGGGGCTGGGGCGCGAATTGGCGCCGGAGGGCATCCGCGTGTGCGGCGTGGCGCCGGGAATGACGCTGACCGAGATCCACGCGCGCGGCGGCGACGCGTACCGGCTCGAGCGCGCCGCGCCGGGCATCCCGATGCGGCGGCCGGCCAATCCGGAGGAGATCGCGGAGCCGGCGGTGTGGCTCTTGTCGCCGGCCGCGTCGTATATTACCGCCACCACGCTGACTGTCGGCGGCGGCAAGTGATGGCGGCGCCTCAGGCCTTGGCGAAGGCCAGCAGGTCGGCGTTGACCTTGTCCTTGTGGGTGTCGGTCAGGCCGTGCGGGGCGCCGGGGTAGACGATCAGCTTGGCGCCTTTGACCAGCGCCGCCGAGGCGCGGCCGGCTGCGTCGATCGGCACGATCTGGTCGTCGTCGCCGTGGATCACCAGGGTCGGCTTGTCGAATTTCTTCAAGTCGTTGCGGAAGTCGGTTTCCGAGAACGCCTTGATCGAGTCATAGGTGTTCTTGTGGCCGCCCATCATGCCCTGCATCCACCAGGCGTTGATGATGCCTTGCGAAGGCTTGGCGCCCGGACGGTTGTAGCCGTAGAACGGGCCGCTGGCAATGTCCAGGTACAGCTGCGAACGGTCCTTCACCGAACCGGCGCGGATGCCGTCGAACACGTCGATCGGCAGGCCGCCCGGATTGTCGGCCGTTTTCAGCATCAGCGGCGGCACCGCCGACACCAGCACCAGCTTGGCCACGCGCTTGGTGCCATGGCGGCCCACGTAGCGCGCCACTTCGCCGCCACCGGTGGAGAAGCCCACCAGGATGGCGTTTTTCAGGTCCAGCGCCTCGATCACGGCGGCCAGGTCGTCCGCGTAGTGGTCCATGTCGTTGCCGTCCCAAGGCTGGCTGGAGCGGCCGTGGCCACGGCGGTCGTGCGCAATGACGCGGAAGCCGTTGTTCGCCAGGTGGAACATCTGCGATTCCCAGCTGTCCGAATTCAGCGGCCAGCCGTGGCTGAACACGATGGGCTGGCCCGAACCCCAATCCTTGTAGTAGATGTCCACGCCGTCCTTGGTGGTGATGGTGCTGGCGGTTTTGCGCATCGGCCTGGCGGCTGGCGCGGCTTGTGCTTCGCCGGTAGCTGCCAACGGCAGCATGGCGGCTGCGGCGATCGCGGCCAGGCTGGCGCCGCCGGTCAGGGCGCCGCGGCGCGAGACATTGACTTCATTGACGGCTTGGTCTTGGGTCTTGGTGGACATGATGGGTTCTTCCTTTTAGTAAATAGTTAGGTAAAAATCGCTGTGCTACATTAAGCAAGGTGTTGCTTGAAGAAGGCTGCCGTGCGCCCGTTGGCCAGTTCGGCGGCGGCGGCGTCGTAATGGTTGCCGCCCGGACGCGCGAAAGCGTGGTTGCAGCCGGGGTAGGTGTGCAGTTCGATGTTGTGGTTGGCGCCCAGCGCCGCGTTGATGGCAGCCTGCGCTTCCTTGCCGATGTACTCGTCCTCGCCTGCCAGGTGGTACAGCAGCGGGTCCTGCACCTTGAGCGCTTCGGACACGAACTTCTCGGTGCCGCCGCCGTAGTAGGCCACGAAGGCGTCGGCGCGGCCGCGCGCTGCGCTCAGGTAGGTGAGCAGGCCGCCCAGGCAGTATCCGGTGACGGCGACCTTGCCGCTGGCGCCTTGCATGCTGCGAGCCGCAGTCACGGTGGCGGCGATGTCGCGCACGCCCTTGTCGAAGTCGTAGGCGCTGTATAGGGCGAAGCCCTTGGCCCAGTCGCCTTCACTCGCCTCGGACATGTCCAGGCCCGCTTCGGCGCGCCAGAACAGGTCCGGGGCGACGGCGATGTAGCCTTGTGCGGCGTAGTTGTCGGCGATGCTGCGGATGCCGGCGTTGACGCCGAAGATTTCCTGCAGCACGACGACCACGGGCGCCGGTGCAGCGCCGGCCGGACGGGCCACGTAGCAGTTGAAGCTGCCGTCTTCTGCCTGGATGGTGATGCCTGGTTTCATCTGCGACTCCTTGTTGTGCTTGCGTTTCGATGGATGCATCTTAGGTGTGAAAACGCGGCAAGGGAACGGACAAACCTGCAATGCCGCTTTGTAAAAATGCGGATCTGACTATAGGGATAGGAAAACAAAACACGAATGGCTAATGACTTCGACTGGAATGACATACCGCTGATCTTGTCGCTGGCGCGCACCGGCAGCATGAGCGCGAGCGGCCGCGTGCTGGGCGTGGACGCGTCCACCATCAGCCGCCGCATCGCGGCCGCCGAGAAGTCGCTGCAACTGCGGCTGTTCATCCGCGATAACACGCGCTACCAGCTGACGGAGGCGGGCAGGGTTTTTGTGGAGTATGGCGAGGCGGTGTACGGCAATGTGCAAAGCATGCTGCTGGCATCCTCGCGCGAGGCCGAAGCCATTACCGGCGCGGTGCGCATCACGGCGATCGACTTCCTGTTCGACCACTGGCTGCTGCCGCAGTTGCCGTCGCTGAACGCGCAGTATCCGCAACTGGAGCTGCACCTGCTGGCGGACAACGACAACCTGTCTTTCACGCGCCGCGAGGCCGATTTCGCGCTGCGCCTGGCGCAGCCGGGCGAGGACGCGGCGCTGGTGATGCGCAAGCTGGGCGACATCGGCTGGACCGTCTACGGCAGCGCCAGATCCGAGCCCGTGCCGCGCGAGCAATGGGGGCAGCAGCCCTGGATTATGTACGGGGACCAGCTCTCCCATTTGCCTGAGATGAATTGGATACGCAGCCTGGGGCCGGAGGTGCGCGGCCCGGTGCGCGTGAACAGCCTGACCACCATGCTGCGCGCTTGCGAGGAGGGGCTGGGGCTGGCGCTGCTGCCTTGCCTGATCGGCCATCCGCCGGGCCTGCGCAGGCTGGGCGGGCAGCCGGAAGTACAGCGCGAGCTGTGGCTGCTGAGCCACCGCGACGCCGGCTCCATCGCGCGCTTCAAGGCGGTGTCGGCGTGGCTGGCCAAGCTGTACGCCGACAGCCGCGACATGATGTGCGGCTAGCGCCGCGCGTAAGCCTGCGACGCTGCCACCGTCACCAGCACCTGCACGCCGCCGCCGGCGCAATCGCTGATGTCGATGCGCGCGCCGATGCGCTCGGCGCGCTCGCGCATGCCGGTCAAGCCCCAATGCCCCGGCCTGCCGTTCGTCTTGGTGGCGTCGTCCAGCCCTTTGCCGTTGTCGCGCACGGCCAGCCTGAATTCACGCGGCCCATAGCCCAGTTCCACCTGCAGCAGGCTGGCGCCGGCGTGGCGGCAGGCGTTGCTCATGGCTTCGCGCGCGATGGCGTATACCTCGTCGTGCATCTCCGGCGCCAGCGTGCATTCCTTGCCCTCCACGTTGACGGCCAGCGCGAAGTCGCCGTCGCCGCCGTCCAGGCAGCCGCCGTTGGCCGCCATGGCCGCGCCCGCGTCCTTGAGCGCCTGGGCCAGGCTGCCGCCGGGCGTGACGCGCAGATCCATTACCTGGTCGCGCCCTTCGATGAGGACTTGGTCGGCCTGGGTAAGCGTCTTATCCATCAGCAGCCGCGTGTCGCTGCCGGGCGGCAGGCGGTTCGCCACCGCCTGGAAATGCAGGATCAGCCCGTGCAGGCTTTGCAGGAAAGTGTCATGCAGCGCGCGCGCGATGCGCTCGCGTTCCACCAGCCGTTCGTGCAGGCGCTCGCGGAACTGGCGCGTGAGCTGGCGCAGCCGCATCTGGTACAGGGCGTACGCCAGTGCCGCTGCGGCCAGCACGCACAGGCCTGCGAACCAGATGGTCTGCGTGAAGCGCGGCGCAATCTCGAACGGCTCGCCGCTGTGCGGCCCGCTGGACGCGCCGTCTTCGTTCACCGCCTCCACAGTGAAGCGGTAGCGTCCCGGCCCGAGATTGGTGTAGTAGGCGGTGCGGCGCGTGCCGGCGTCCTGCCAGTCCTGGTCCACGCCGTCAAGGCGATAGCGGAAGCGCACGCGTTCGGGCATGGTGTAGGCGAGGGCGGTGTAGTCGATTTGCAGCTTGGCGGTGCCGGGCGCCAGCCGCACGCCGGCAGCGAGCGGGTGGTGTACGCCGTCGCTATGCATGCCGGTAATTTGCACGGCCGGCGTGCTGGTGTTGCGCTGCAGGCGGGACGGGTCAAACCAGGCGATGCCGCCGGTCCCCACGAACCACAACCTGCCGCCGCTGCCCGCAAGCGCCGACGGCAGGCGCACGATGATGTCCGCCGCGCCGGGATAACCGTCTGAACTGTCCCACAGCTCGTGGCGCAGCGGCGTGTCCGGATCGCCGGCGCTGCGTTGCCAGTCGGTGGCGGTGGCGTGCAGCAGGCCCTTGCTGGTGTTGATCCAGCGGTCGCCATCCGGCGTGACCACCATGCCGGACACATTGGACAGCAGTTCCGGGTCGGCCGTGGCCAGGCGCACGAACTTCCCTTCGTGCAGGACGGCCATACCGTTGTCGCCCGCGATCACCAGCTCCTTTTGGACGTCCACGAAGGTGACGGCGCCCAAATCGATGCCCTGCGCCGGCCCGTATTCGGTGAGCTTGCCGTGGTCGTGGTACAGCAGCTTGTTGTTGCGGAAGCCGAACCAGGTGTTGCCCTTGCCGTCCACGGCGGCAAAGAGTGGCGCGCGCAAGCCTTTGTGCTGGTCGGGCGGCAGCCATTGCCCGCCTTCCCGGCGGTACAGCCCCCGGCCGCCGATGCCGACCCAGGTGCCGGTGGCGTCGTCCGCCAGCAGGAGCACGAAGTTCTTGGGATTTTCGCCCTCCCGCAGCGGCGGCAGCGGCCAGGACTCGACTACACCGTTCTTGCGCCGTTCGATGTGCTCGGCGCCGCCGATCAGCACGGAACCGTCGCGGCCCTTGCCTACCGCGTACACGGCCTGACCGGGTTCCTGCTGCACTGCCTGGCCGTTGGCGTCAATGCGCCACAGCGTGGCCACGTCGGAGGAGGCGGCCCAAGTGGCGCCGTCCGCCTCTTGCGCAAGCGACAGGCGCCCGGCAGCGGGCGGGAACTGCACTGTCGAGAGCTTGTTCTGGCGCAGCCGCTCCAGGCCAGCCGGCGTACCCACCCAGATATTGCCCTCGCGGTCTTCCAGCATGGAATGGACGTTCAGGCTGGCCATCTGCCAAGGCTGGTCCAGCTTGTCGTCGATGGCGCCGCGGGCGAAGGTGCCGCCCGGTTGTTGCGCCCGTTGCTGCCAAGTGGCAGGCAGCATGCGGCACAGGCCGTTGGGGCAATTGCCGGTCCAGAAATTGCCATGCCGGTCAAACATGCCGGAATGGGCGGCCGAGCGGTTGAACCATGGCGAGCGCGGCACGAGCTGGCCGGGCGGCAGCGGCAGCGGCGTCATGCTTTCCTTCCCGATCAGCCATGTGCGGCCGTCGGGCGACTCGGTGATCAGCGGGCTCGTGACCGTGTGGCCGGTGGGACGGAACTTGCGCGTGGCGCGGTCCAGCAGATACAGCGCCTTGTTGTCGGCCGCCCACAGCCGGCCGTGCTGGTCCAGGTGGACGAATTCCGCGCGCGTGGCCGGATAGTCCCAGTCCGTGCCTATCTTCTCCCAGCGGCCGCCACTGTAGCGCATCAGGCCGGTGGTGGAGGCGACCCAGATGCTGTCGTCCGACTCCACCACCAGGTTGTAGGTGGCGCCGATGGGGTTGCCGGGACCGGAGGCGAAATGCTGAAGGCGGCCGTTGCGCAGGCGGCTCAGGCCACCGAACGTGTAGCCTATCCACAGGTCGCCGTTGGGATGCGCCGTGAGCGAGGTGATGCGCTTGCCCAGCAGGCCCTCGCCGGCGGCGGGCTTGAAGGCCTCGAAATGCACGCCGTCGAAGCGGTGCAAGCCGGTGACCGTGCCCAGCCATAGCCAGCCGTCGGCGGTCTGCGCCATGGTGTCCACCTCGCGCGGCGCGCCTTCGCGGCTGGTCCAGATGTCGTGGTGGTAGGCGGCGATGGGGACGGCGGGGTCAAGCGCCAGTGCCGCCGGTGCTGCGGCCAGCATCATGAACGACAGCACGGCGCGCAGGACAAGTCGAGTAATGTGTATTTCCATGGCCGCAATTTAGCCAGCCCAGCGCTGCGGGGGCAAGCAAAAATTTTGGGCTATGCCTTTTGGTAGAGGCCCGCAAAGGTGACGCGCCGCACGGGCCCGGCTAGAGCCGGGCCTTGGTGCTAACCTGGCCTGCCTGCAGCACGATCTTCTTGCTGGCCTTGATCTCGATGCTGTCGTTGACGGAGATGACAGTGATCTCTTTGTCCGCCAGGATCTCCAGCTCGCCGGTGTGCGCCTGCAGCGACACGGGGCCGTTGCCGGCGAAGGCCTGGATGCCGCCGGCGTGGCTGAAGAAGCCGGCCGCGTTGCCGGCCACGGAGGACACGGTGTGCGCGGCCGCCAGGTGCAAATCTCCCTGCGTGGTCCATTGCAGCTGCTTGCCGGCGAACAGCACGGTGGAGGCGGGCGTGGCCCAGTTGATGCTGGCCGGGGCGTCCATCAGCACCAGCGGGGTGCCGAACTTTTCCACCGGCTTGGCGCTGTCGGCCTCGCGCGATCCGGCTTGCGCCTTGACCGCCTGCTGGCCGTTGACGGCGCCGGCGTGCTTGCCGCTTTGCTGGGGA